>JACQNW010000102.1 GCA_016202845.1 Candidatus Aenigmatarchaeota archaeon | reverse complement strand
TGTCGTCAGCACTAACCATGTGTTTACTTGCAAACAAAACTATTTAAACTAATCTCCTATTCTGACTTGAGGTCAGATGGGCCCGACGCCAACCTGATTTGAAAAAGGCTAGCCAAATTTGTCCATTTTTCTTTTTGCACTTTGAAGATATTTGTCCGTTTTTTGAATAGAAATGGCAAATTTGTCTGCAGCTTCTTCTTCCAGTTTATCGCTCCCATTAAACCCGGCAAACTTGTAGAACGGCGAGAACATAAGGAGTTTCTGGGAAAACTTTGTCACAGAAGACAGTCTTTTGATGTGCGAAATTTCATGGAGCAGTACAGCTTCTATTTCATCTTTTGTAAGTATCTCAAGCATTCCTACGGACAAAAATATTCCCGACCGCAAGCTTTTGAATGAAAAAGCGACAGGCTTTGCAGTATTAAGAAGGCATAGCTGTATGTTGCTGGCGCTATAGCGCCTGACAAAATTTTTTATCCAGCGCGTCTTTATCCTCCTGTTCGACAGCGTGTAAAATAGCGGCACGCCAACAAAGCCGAAGAATGCGGCTGCTGCTGCTGTAATTGGAATTGAATACATGAAAAGCACAGGAAGATTGTTATGACAGCTGCTGCATGTCAAGCCGCATGCCGTGTTTGTTGACATGAGAGCAATAGGCATGAATAATAAAATCAAGTGGATGTAAACAAGTCCTGCCTTTAATCTTGATGAATCTGTCTTTCTTAAAATAAAAATAGCGGCAAGTGCAGAAACAAGAAGCAATGAATAAATGACAAGCATGTTAGGTCCGACTACGCTCGCTTCTGAAAAGCATACAGGTGCACTGAAATTTACGACCACATTAATCACCGGTGACTTATTTTATCCCCAAATCATTTCTTTGCCTTTCTGGCAGTGCCTTTGTCAAATCTTTGATTGAAATATGCGACAGCAGTAGAGCCGAATGTCTCTATTAACTTGTCTACAGTCTGGTCAAGGACAGACTTGTGAAAGTCTTCTTCTGTCAGCAAAGGAGAATAAATGTAATGATCCCCTCCCCGTCCTGTTTCTATTTTTCTTTTAACCATTTTTCGGCTGTGAAGCCTGTCAAGATTTA
Organism: Candidatus Aenigmatarchaeota archaeon; assembly: GCA_016202845.1. Lineage (GTDB taxonomy): Archaea > Aenigmatarchaeota > Aenigmatarchaeia > GW2011-AR5 > GW2011-AR5 > JACQNW01. Next base: position 3,446 of record JACQNW010000102.1, on the reverse strand, counting down.
CTGCAATGCTTGTTAAAGGGACTGTTGTTTTTAGCTTGTCGCTAGAATTGTTGTTGTTCATTTTTTTATGAACATCCCTCACTCTCATGTCGCCGTTTTTCCAAAGAATTTCCATTATATTATCTTCAAGGGGGCTGAGAAGCCCAAGATTTTTTTTCTCAAACCGGATGCTTCTGAACATAAATTAAATTGTTCATGCAATAATAAATAACTTTTAAATTTCAAAATGGAACACGCAAGCTTTATATAGTAACATAATCAAATAACACTTACAACTTTTGTAAAAGAAAACCAAACGGGGGAAAAATATGACTGAAGATAATATGACAATAAAAAAATCCACATACAAGATGATTCTTTCTTCACTGGTGATAGTTTCTATCGCATTTGCCTTCTCAGCAGGATTTTTACTGGGCGGAGTAGGAAAAGCAAGCGCAACAGGCCAGGTTGTAGCAGCTCCAACACAGCAAGCCCAGCCTACACAACAGCAGCAGGTCCAGCAGCCAACAGTGGCAGCTTCGCCGGATGATGATCCTGTCATTGGAGATGCAAATGCAAAAGTTACGATAATAGAATTCTCAGATTTCCAGTGCCCGTTCTGCGGAAGATTCTACGACCAGACGCTTGGACAGATTAAAAAAGATTATATTGATACAGGAAAAGCAAAACTTGTGTTCAGGGACTTCCCTTTGAGCTTCCATCCAAACGCGCAGAAAGCATCAGAAACTGCTGAATGTGCAAAAGAGCAAAACAAGTTCTGGGAGATGCATGATACTCTGTTCACCAAACAGGGCGAGTGGTCTTCGCTTGACAGCGCTGCAGCATCTGCAAAGTTCAAGGAGTACGCAAAATCAGTGGGCTTGACAACAGCTTTTGATTCTTGTCTTGACACAGGAAAAACAGCAGCAGAAGTCCAGAAAGACTTCACAGACGGTTCTGGCTACGGCGTCTCTGGAACGCCAACATTCTACATAAATGGCAAGGAGCTTGTTGGAGCTCAGCCATACAGCGTATTCAAGCAGGCAATTGACCAGGCTCTTGCGGGGTAAAAAATATTATTTTTGAATTCTTCCGAAAACTGCAAGTACAAACGTACAACAATTTAAGTTGTAGTACGTCAATGCTTTGGCTTTAGCCAGCAGATGAATTTAATTCATACATGATACTTATGCCAATTAAACTAATAGAAGTTTTGAAAATGCCAAAATATGCGGCAATAGCAGTGATTTCTGCGCTTCTTTTCACGGCAGTTTATATTTATTCCCAGGTTTTGGGAATCATAGAAAATATAGATTTGTGGCTAAGTGTAATCCCATGGTACAATGCGCTGCTGTTCCCAATGCTAGTTGTTCTGTTTGGCATGGCTATATCATTTCAGATCTACATGCGCAGCCAGCCAAAGGTGTGCAGTACCAAGAAAACCAGTAGCGCGACTTCGGGCGCTGTTGCAGCAGGCTTTTTTGTGGCCCAATGCCCTGCATGCGCATCTTTAGGAACGCTTTTGCTGCCGGTTAGCGCCATAGCAGCGCTTGTACAGTTTGGCTGGGCGATTAACCTGATATCAGTAAGCTTGTTGCTATTCACAATAAACTATCTTGGCGGATTCAAAATTGTAAATAAATAATTTGTGGAGACAGATAATATTTGAAAATAGGTTCTTTATGATCTCTAAAGGTGTATGACGCCTAAGGGCGTCTGTTCGCTATTGGAGTATTGTAAAGACCTTCTTTTTCATCTGCAAAGAACGAAGTTCTTTGAGAGTTCAAAGAAATAAGGACTTCAAAGATTCTTTGCAACAAAGAAGGCATTTACTATGAAATGTGATCAGTGCAGCAGAGAATTCCAATCTGAAGAGGGTTATAACCAGCATATGCGCGACAAGCATGGTGTCGGAAAGGAAAAAAAAGAGGCGCCTGTTGCTCAGCAGCATAAATACAAGAAGAAAAGAAGCATGAAGCCTGTTGCATATGTTCTTGTTGTTCTGATAATAATTGGCCTTGGATACTGGGCTGTTTCGGCAATGCCACAAAAACCAAAAGTAAATCTTGGCTCTCTTGGGTCAACGCACATACACCAGGATTTCCGGGCATATATAGACGGCACTATTGTTGATTTTTCCCAGCCATCATACCAGCTTCAGAACCAGTATGTGCACTTTGAAGGCGGCGATGGCAATGTCCATCACGTGCACGCAACAGGCGCAACTTTGGCTTATGCCCTGGACGCACTGCGCATCAGAGCAAATGCAAGCTGCATAACAGTCGGCAGGCAGTATTGTACAAGCGGCGATAAAGTGGTAAAGTATTTTGTAAATGGCGATGACAACTCAAACTATCTTGATTATGTCATGAAGGATTTGGACAAAATACTTGTATATTATGGCACTGACAATGAAACATTGATGCAAGAGCAGATCAATCTCATACCAGACAAAGCAAAGAACCAGGACAAAACAGATGAACTGCCGTCTCACATACCCAGATGATTGGGAACACACTGGAACACGGCTATTTTATAATCTTTTCAGGGAACAGGCACCAGACCCGAAATGAGCAAAACAAAAAATTTAATTGTCATTCTTGCAGTAGCAATTTCAATTTTCTCTCTGCCTACATACGCAGATGATCTAGCACAATGGAGCCTAAGAAAACAGATTGATGTTTATAATCCTTTCTTCTACAGTCCTACAAACGTAACAATGAATTTTACACAAGATACTGCAGAACTCATTGTTAATGGAAAAATGAAAAACGACTGCAGCGATATAAGAATTGTAAATGACAAAAATGAAATAGTGCCATATTACGTGCAAGGATGCAATAGCACAGATACAAAAATATGGTTTATGGCAAACAATCTGTCTTCCGAACAGGGTCAAAGTCTGTCATTTTGGATGTATTATAATAACTTAAATGCCTTTGATGCAACGAACTCAAACACAACTTTCTTATGGGCAGATACAGAAAATTTCGAGGTAGGTGGAAACAAGAAATGGGTGCGTAATGGTGACAATGGTCCAGCCACAGGCGGCCCAACAAATATAGTAGCAAAATATGGAAATCAGTCAATGCAAGTAATGACGAATGGAGACAGTAGTACAGAGATTGAAAATCTATCAGTTACATCAAATTTAGGTTTCCACGATAATGCAACAATCATTATGTACTTTCAAAGGGGTTCAGGAAGTTCATTTCAAATGATTGAACTCCTTACTGCACTAGGTAATGATGGGATAGGATTTGGAACTAAAAATGATCAATCAACTACAAGATATGCAATACAAACTTTTAATGATGGGTATAAAGATACAGGCATAAACTTCTTAGATTCAGGTGGTAGTCCAACATTCATAAAATTCGAAGCTAATATTAACTCAACGGGAATTTTCATAACATTAAATGGTACACAAAAATTTAATTTTCATAAGCCACAGACTGGACCTGGTG
>JACQNW010000101.1 GCA_016202845.1 Candidatus Aenigmatarchaeota archaeon | reverse complement strand
GGGATTATTTGTTTGGTCCACTATAAAGGATTATTTCAAAATTTTTAGCTGATGTCACGCAGAAGAGCTATGCAGGGTTTTTAGAGCACAGACTATTTGCAAAGAATTGAAAGAGGCTAAGATTCTGGCGACGAATTGTTGACTATATTGTCGTGCTTTCTCTTGAAATTTGGCCTGAATTTTTTCAGCAGAATTGCAGCAGCTATAATTACAACAATTATTGCGGCAATTAGTGCAGCCGTCTCCAAAGATATTGGGATTGCAAAAGCCAGTCCTGTTGCAGATGACGTGGAATTTGTTGTTTTATTGGTTGAACTGTTGACAGAAGCTTCTGTATTGCTGACATTAGTCGTGTTCATTATTCTATTTACCGTATCAGGCGGCTTTGTCTGGTTTGCTGTTGTATTTTTTTGCTGATTTTGATTATTCTGGTTTTGGCTGCCCTGCGCGCCAGTTCCAGTGCCGGTAGAAGTGCTTGCAGATGTTGTTACCGTGAAATTTACAGACTTTGAACGTGTGTTCCCGGAATCATCCTTGGCAAAGATTGTTATTTTGTTTAAACCATTGGCTGCATTTATTGTTGCATTAAAGCATCCTGGCAAACTTGAGATAACACCATTCAATTCGTAAGAGCATATAGCATCGCCGGATGTTATGAAGTTCAACAAAACAGAAATTGAAGAATATGTTGTGTTCACAGGAGAATTGACAGCCAGAGGCGGCGCAGTTGTGTCAATAGCAAAGGAAATTTTTGAGCCATTTATAAAATAGCTGTTGTTTGCAAAAACATGCAGCAAATAACTCCCATCGGCTAAAGTCAAGGTTGTGTTTGTGCAGTTCGTTAATGTGTTATTCGGCCCATGGTTAAGCGAGTAAAAACACTGAAGGCTTGTCTGGTTTGATGCAGAGACTGTATAGTTAAGAAAAATTGTCGATTCCAAATAAGTCTGGTTGTCGGGATCCTGAATGCTTACAGAGGGATAAATTTCCGCATAATTTATCTTGAACGCCACTGATGATACATTTAAATTACCAGCGCTGTCATTTGCCCATAAATTTATGAAGTGGTCTCCTGGAAGAAGACTTGATATTGTTATATTTGTACAGTTTGAAATTGTTGCATTTGATCCGTCCAAGTCTCTTGTACAAGCATTTGCAGGTTCTGATACAGAATAATTCAGGTCTACGGACGATGTGTTATAAGTTGTGTTGATGGGTGATGTTATGCTTATTCCTGGCGGTGATGCGTCTACAGTGAAAGTCGTTACTGCAAAAGCGCTCTTGTTAAAGACATTATTGACCCACATTATTATTTTATGGGTGCTGTCGTTTACAGTCCATGTTTCCCCTGTGCAATTTGGCATTGTCTTGTTGTATGACATGCCTGACTGATTTATCCATTCCCGCACACACAAATTAACAGAACTGTCCACAATATAATTCAGCGTTATTGTATTGTTATGCGTAAAACCTGATGGCGAAATTATAGAAACAGATGGTGAGTTGTCGATTATTATTTTTCTTGAAAGGTTTTGCACTTCCAAGAACATACTTGTAATATTTCCGGAGTTGTTAACGGTGTAGTTTATGCTGAAAGTTACATTAACAGTATAAGTTCCATCTGACAAATTACTGCCTGTGCAGCCGCTTGACGTGCCATTCCAATAGTAACATCCATTTGGTTTTTCTAAGGTAAGTGAATTTTTATCGGTTAAAGGTCCCATTTTAGTTTCATTATTTGAATCAAGTATTGTCAAAGTCCAGTTAACGCTTTCATTAGCAGTTATGCTGAAATGCACGCCATCGGCTGTTCCAGGAGTTGACTGTGGTGATATATAGACGGCAGTTGCATTGGTGGAATTGCCGTCAATTATTAATTTATAATCAATTATAGACGGCTCTGCATGAACAGATGAAATTGCATAGAATGAGAACAACAAAAATACAATTACGGTTATTTTGCCTCTTAACATGCCATACATTTGTTGTAAAAGAATTTATTTTCAGAAAGACGCTTGTCAGGAAGCTTACGTAATTAAAAAGCATTACAAATGCGCTATATTGTGTGCTTAAATACTTTACTACTATAAAGTGAATGTTAAAAACAGTCCATTTGTAATATGGGTGTGGTTCAATGGTAATGGAAACAGTTCAAATTCGATTGACAGAAAAGCAGCTTAGACATCTGGATGTTCTTGTAAGGAAAGGCGTATATCCAAACAGGTCAGAGGCTGTAAGGGACGCTGTCAGGAAGCTTGTCGAAGATTAAATTTTTTTGCTTTTCAACTGAAATTACATGTCATAGGTGTTTTAATGAAATTAATTATTGTTGAAGACGAACCTGATTTAATGACTGCTTTTACAGATATTGCTGAAAGTATGGGATTTGATGTTGAAACTGCTCCGAACGGCAAAGAAGGGCTTTCAAAAATAAATTCACAGCCGCCATTTATGTTTCCGCAATATGCTGTTTTATCTGACTGCGACATGCCTCACGTGAGCGGTGGCGAACTCATGGACAAAACAAGAGCCCGCAGGCAGCAGCAAAGACTAAGGCCGCCTTATTGGATAGGAGCAACTGCCGGCACAGACGTCGCCAGCGACTCATACCTGCAAAGATGCGATTTTGCCTTAAAAAAGCCATTCCATTTGAACGAACTGCAGCAAGCGCTTAACGAAGCGCAAAGATTTTCGCCACAATTAGAAAATGTCATAATTGTTGGCTCAGACTATTTTATAGATGACATGAAATATGTTCGGAGAGGTGAACCAGAATGCAATGCTTATGAAAGAGTTGAAGCCATACCAATATGGGAAAGGCCAGATTTAGTGGTTATCGAGCACACTACAGGCAATGCCAGAGACACCAGAATTCTCAGATATACGCCGAAAACGTGCCATGTATATATGATAGGTGCTGGATTTCCAGAAACAGAGGGTTCGTATTTGGATGCGAGGCTTCCCTGTATTTTTAATCCCGAAGACATGAGACGTGCATTAAAAAGGCAAAGGCCGCCATCAGAATAATTTATTCCAGCAGATTCTTCACAATAACCTGCGGACTGAATTCTATAAGGTCTGTGTATTCCTGGCCAGTGCCCAGAAAGAGGATGGGTTTTTTTAATGCGTAAGCTGCGGAAAGCGCTGCTCCGCCCCTGTCGTAAACGTCGGATTTTGTAAGTATTATTGCGTCAACACCAACTGCCTCGTCAAAAAGCCGGGCCTGCTCATAAATGTCATTCCCTGCAAGAGAATCAAGAACAAGAACTTTAAGGTCTGGTTTGTTAACCCTTACAACTTTTCGTAATTCGTCCATTAAATTTACATTTGTGTGTGAGCGGCCTGCTGTGTCTGCAAAAACAACCTTGCTGCCTATGGCAGCAGCATGCTTTTTTGCGTCAAATATGACAGCAGCGCTGTCTGCTCCATACTTGCTTTTAACGATTTTTACGTCAAGCCTTCGCGAGTGTTCCTCCAGCTGCTCTATGCTTGCTGCCCTGAATGTGTCGCCTGCTGCAAGAACAGGGGAATATTTTTTGTATTTGTGAGCAAGCTTTGCAAGCGTTGTTGTTTTTCCAACACCGTTGAAACCAAGCATCATGACAAGCAGAGGTTCTGGACTGCCCGACGCAGGCGTCGGTTTACTTTCTATCAGCTTTTCAATATCAATATGTTCTGTTCCCAATACAGAAAACATGGCTTTCCTCAAAGCTTCTGTTATTATTTTTTCTACATCTCCTCGCTTTACAGAAGCTCCAACAAGCTCTTTTTTGAGAGAAGAAGAAATCTTTTCTACTACTTCAACAGCAACATCGTTTTCCATCATTGCCATTTCCAATTCTTTCAAAATATTGTTTACGTCTTCTTCAGTAAGCTTTTTTTCAGTTATTTTCTTGAAAAATCCAAATCTTTTCTTTTCTTCTTTAATATCAGATTTTGTTTTTATTTTATTGTCTTCTATCAACTCTTCTTCAATTTCCCTCTCCTTTATCTTGTCAATCTTTTTTTCCACTTCCTGTTCTCTGTCGTATATTTTTTCCTCTTCCTGTATTATTTCCTTTACTTCTTTTTCCACTTGAGAAGGAGAAATCATTTCTTCCTTTTTTTCTTCTTTCTCTAACTCTCTTTCAATTTTTTTTATAACTTCAGATTCCGTGTGCTTAGACGCCTCTGGCGTCGGTTCTTTAGCTATGCTTTCAGAAACTTTCTTTACAGCTTCCTGCAGTTTTTTCTTTAATCCTCCGAACATTATAGAAATTGAAATACAATGCATAAATAGATTGAGACAAACCTTTGCTTAATGGAAAGAGTCTCTTTAGACAAGTGTGAATTGCAAGTAATAGTCGGTTCGGTAAATTAGTGAACTTTGTATTTACCTAACCTCCTCTATAGTAAGTTCAGTAAAAGTTCAATTATCAACTGAACTTACTATAAGGCCTTATACAGAATTGTCTACAGAAAGGGCTGAACTTCTCCTTGAATTGCCAAGAACAATTGACCTTACAGGCATAGAGCCTTACCAGACATTTGCACATGGGCATGACCAGTATAGAAACAGCCATGGAACTCTTTATGTAGCATGCGACAACCAGCCACGATATTGGCCAGCTGATGAAAGATTAGACGATTTTCGTAATGGTTTTACTAGGCTTATATTTTTCCTTCTTTGTGGAGCTTTTCTGCGAGCTTTTCCACATGAGGCTCTAACTGCTGGATAGATTCTACAAGCTTGTTCAACTCGCCCATTAGCTCTTCATTAACCTTTTGTATGTCCATCACGCGGGACTCCATGACTGATATTGCAGATTTAGTGTCTTTCTTTACCACAACCCCGGCGCCGACGCTTACAAGGACATTTTCATTGTCTGCCAATTTTCCCTTGACAAAAGCGCCGCTGCCTATCGATGGCCACATATCTTCATTCAATTTTGTGTCTGTAAGCTTTTTCAACGCATCCAGTGTTGTGGCCATTTCAGAAAGATGATTGTCAAGCTTTTGCTTTTCCTCAAAGAAAGACTGGGCCTGCTGCTTCATTATCTGAAGCTGAACATATTTTTGCTGAAGCTCTTCCTGATAGTCCTTGGATTCTGATTCCTTGTGCGGTTTCGGCATTGTTACACTTCTTCAGGAATATTTATATACGACTGGATGCTTGCCTTATTCAAGATACCTTCAGACATTCGTTTATTGCGCCTATTTCATAACCAGAAGTTGCAGAGCCCACGGCTGCGCCGTGGCTGTTTGCAATGATGCCTGCGCCTACATGGACAGAGCCAAAGTTCACTGTTGCTTCTTTCAAGCCAACTTTCAGTACGTCCTTGATTTTTCTTTTTTCATCGTCTCTTATCTTTGGATGAACCAGGCATCCTTTATTTGTTGCCAGGCCGAGCGTGCCGACAGTATTTGCTTTTGCAATTGTAGATGTTTCACAAGGCAGGCCAAAGCGCTCTGATATTATATTCTTGTGGTTTTTTAGGAGAGGAGAAACTATTATGCCATTATCGTTCATCAAGATAAGGTTGCCGAGCGCTGTGTAGCGATTATCTATGACCAAAACATCATCAAATTTCTGTCTTAAAAAATCAAGCTCAAATTCTTCCAGTATTTTTGGGACTATTATTCCCGAAGAGTTGCCAGCAATGAATATTTTCACTAACTGAGTGTCAAGAGCTGTTGTTTGTATAAGTGGTACGTTAAATGCGTCCTTTAGCTTCTTGTCATTTATCCTGGAGCCTATTATGCAGCATTTGTCTGTTGCAAAGCCGTAAAGGCCTACGTTTATGTCTTCTGCGAAATTCGACTGTATTATCATAACAGAAATTGGACAGAAAGAGTTTTAAACTACTTCTTTTTTTTGAAAATTGCTAAAGGCGTTTTACCTTTGTGAATAATGCCCCTGGGGCCGCCTTTTTTTTCGTTTCCAGTAAACTGGATTTTTACAGCATCGCCATCTTTGAGGTTGAATATTTCCCGTATCTTGTCCTTTGCAATAATTTCAATTATATTCTTTGGATATATGCCGTCGACCTGCTGCATGGCCCAGCAGTCATAGCGCTCTGCTCCAACGTGTAAAATAACTGGAGCCAGCCAGCAGTCTCTGTGAAGCGTTCCATCAATAAACTTATGCTCTACAGACTTTGTTGAATAACCCTCTATGTTTAGCTCTTTATCCATCTGGACATCCATAGTCCCCTTGAAAGGGGTGAAGCCTAGAATGCCGACCAGGCGAAAATAAATCTGTTCGATTAAGGGCTTGCCGCGCAGAACACCGGTAGTCACCTTTCCTGATACTATCATAAGTATGATGCTACTATTACGAATTTGCAATAAATTTTGACGTCTCTGGCGTCGGTTCGCTTTTGCCTTCTATTATCTTTTCTTCGGCTTCCTTTTGAAGAGCTTTCTGGCCCATTCTTGCCAACAGCTTTTCCTGAAGGCCTTTTTTCTCCTTCTTTGGCTGGGCCTTGAAATCCTCGTACTCAAATCCCATCAATTCGGCCTTTGCAACGTCGCCGTCCAGGACAGCCTTTACCCGGATTTTGTGCGGAGGCTTCTTTATGCCCCTGCTCCAGATAGCTTCATTAAGATGCTTGCCAAGTTTTACTTCCTTTGCTTTAGTATGAGTCTTGATGAATTTCTTGACTTCTCGGGCTGCATATGGCGCTCTCTTTAACCTAGCTTTCTTGTAAGCTTCCCTCAAAGGAACATTATAGACTTTTTCGTCTTCTGCCATAGTAAATGCCTTTTCTTGCAAGAAAAGGTCTTTACAAAACTCCAAAAGAACAGGAGATCATAAAGAACTTGTCTTCTGCATATTATCTTGATTAATACCTCAAACTTTTATCCGTCCTCTGCGCCAGTGTTTTGTAATGACCCGAATCCTGCGATAACGGGCGCGCGTAAGCGAGAATTTTTTAATGTCAGCCCAGCGCGGAGCGCTCTGGCGCTTGGCCGCTATAAGCTTGACTTTTTTTCCTGCAGGCTTTCTCGAACTCATAAAATATCAGCTATTAAATAGAAAGAAAGGTTTTTATACGGAAAAATACGCATTGACTGCTGAAAGGAGCAAAATTTGGGTGAAGCCCGAGCCGAGAGCTGAACCGTATATCCCTTTTTAAGTGACCCGACGACTGAAAGGAGGAGAGC
>JACQNW010000103.1 GCA_016202845.1 Candidatus Aenigmatarchaeota archaeon | reverse complement strand
TCTCCTTTTTTACCTTTTGCTATATACATGACTCTTGCTGTACTATTTTTAACAGACTTCACAAGTACTGTGCGTGTAGTTTCGCTCATAAATTCATAGTAAACCAAACCTTCTTAAATCCAATTCCAGAAAGTTCATATAGCTCTTTACAGATGTCTGACAGAGACATATACCGTACTATCCTGCAATTCTACCGTTACGGCACCGCTATTTGTCCGCTAAATCACCGTTACCTGTCCGAAGCGGTACCGAGAGCTTGCCGAGACGGTACCGACCTCTACAGAGTCCTCACTAAATAACAAATAGTAAATACTTACTTATGTACTTTACTGTTTGCTTTCTGGTGAGGACTCAAAGTTTTCTGTTTTGAATCGAAAATATCGTAAGAGTTCTGTCTTACTTTCCAATACCTTATTGTATTGTATACACTACCATAGCTATTTTTTTGTTCTTCTTCACGCATTTCAAGAAACTCTAATTGCCATAAAACACATAGTTCTGTTTTCGCTGTTTTGATGCCTATTTTCATACGCTTTGCTATTTCATTGGTTGTAAGTTCTTCTTTTGATTCCTGTAAAATCTTTAGAGTATCAACTCTTCTTTTATCAATAGAAGATTCCGTTAGATGCTCAAGTATTTTCAATGCCTTTTCATCTGAAAAGTTTTTATCAAGGCTTTTCAGGCAAACAAACATTCTTTTGAATTGTTTGAGGCATCTGGTAGGACTTTCTGGCATAGCTAGACTTGTTGGCTCACCTGTATAGGAATCAATATTTGCTGTAGCTCGCATAAGGCGTAGATACATTACTAAATTCTTTATTTTGTTAAGAACTGATTTGCTTATAATTATGTCTTCTATTTGAACAACATCACCTCTATACTGATCTATATATAATCAGTAAAGTATAAATACATGTGGCACACATATAAATAGCATGAAAATAGTTTGTTATTCGATCAAACACTTGAAACCTGTAGAAAGGATGAAATTTCAGAGGGAAATGTATGGATTCAAAGACATTTCAAACAATAGCAAATATGTATATCATAGGCAAGGTTTGATGACAAATATTAAACACAAGAAAATTTACTACACTGGCATTATTGTGAATGAAAAAAATCTTGACAAGCTAGTAAGACTGTTGAAGAAACACAAAGTAAAAATGCATGTTGCAGAAGTTTCTAAATCAAGTAAGCATTAATTGTGCAACAGAGCATCTGACTTTGTCCAGTCTGCATAGTCTGACATTTCTATTTTCCTGACAAGGTTTTCTATGTCTGGCTTTGTAGCCTTGTCAAAGTCAACCTCTAGCATTTTTGCAAGCTTTGGAAGGATGTACCTGTATTTGTTGACCCTGATTTGTCCTAAACCATTAGACAGACAGTTATCTGCAAATTGTCGTATTAGCTCTTCGTTTTCCATGTGTATAACCTGTTTTGCACTGACCTTATGCAAAACCCGAGGGCTTATACTTGAATTCTAGAGCCCCCGGGGAGGATCGAACTCCCGGCCTGCAGTTATTTCTTTCCCTTTCCGCCAACGATTTTTGCGAAGCAAAAAGGGCTGTACGAAACTGCCGCTTTTGGATAAGCATTGATCTACCAGCTGAGCTACAGAGGCATCTATTTCTTTGTGCTATAGAAAGTTAAAAATAGATTTATTTGCTCTTTCTTCTCAGAATGCGGATGCCGAACCATAATGATCCGAGCCCTGAAGCAAGGACTGCTATTCCCCAGAGCCATGCCAGTGCGAGCAAAGCTGACAATGTGCCGAGCACGTCAGAGAAACTTTGCGCATCAACTCCTGCCTGCTGTGCTATTGCAGGGTCTGTGCCGGCTGCGCTAATAACCTGTCCAAGCACGGAAAGAGAGACAAAATATACAATTGATCCGGCGACTGCAATAATGCCAAGAACTATGAAAATAATTCCCAGTATTTTGTTCATAAATATCTTATGATTTGCATGGGTATATTAAGCCTACTTCAGTACTCCCGCATGTGTGTTCCGCCTTCTTAAGCCTATAAGGCAGAACGTCAGAACTGCTATTTAACACTCGATCACATGCGGGAGTACCATACTTTCGGAGGTATGTAATTACAATTGCAGCAAGGCATTGACGATGCCAAGAAAAGCCGTTGAGGAGAAAAAAGAGACTGCAAATGCGACAACAGCTATCAGCAATAAAGAGAGGGCTGATGCAGAATCAAGACGGAAAAATTCCTTTAATGACTTGAAAAAAATCGACAATCCCAGAGAAACAAAGATAGCGGCCAAAACAATCCCTATGAACAAACCGAATGGCACGTTGACAGACAAGCCCATTATCAAGAAACCTATAGAGCCAGGGAATATTGAATATGAAACAGACGTAATGCCGTGATAATATGTCTGCTGTTTACCACTTATGGTATTTGCAATAAGCACGACAACGACTGACAGAATAATTGATGCAATTATAGTCATGAAGAACAATCCGGTAGCCGAAAAGTAGGCGAATGCCGTGCTTGTCGGAAGCACAGCAGATGTCATAAGAAATCCTCCAATCGCAAACAAAACAGAAGACACGATTAAAATTGATAAAGTGCGCGCATAGGAATGCGACCTGTTGGCTTTTGCCAATTCATTTACAGGGTTTCTAAGCAGTGAAAGCATGATTTCTTTTACATTGTTGTTTTAAAAGCTTAGCTCCTTTAGAAGGTTGTATGGATAACGACAAGCTTAAGGATGAAATCAACAAAAGGAAAAAAGAAGAATGGATAGAAGCCTGGCTTTCCATAGAAGCCCTGGCTGTTTCAAAAGAAACAGTTGAATCTTCTGTCAAATCCCTGATAGAAAATTTATCAAGGTTCCCTGGTGTTTTTGTTTACGAGCATAAAGTGCACGAAGCTGTCCTTGTTAAAAATCCAATGAAAGGCGTCGAAGAGGCTTATTCCCAGATTGCAGACGTAAAACTTTTTGCCAAAGACCTTATAACAATGCTCAACATATCGGCTGTTTACGGGCCTTCGGCAGTAGAGATAATTGGCCCAAAGAAAAAAACTGTAGAAATGGGTGAAATCCAGAACACATGCAATGCCCTTGCTGCTTTGGTGCACCATTTTGCTGCTGCAGGGGTAGGCGGCATTGTAATTGCCCCACAGAAGAAAGAGCCCCATAACGAAGGATACTGAAGCAAATTTTGTATATTTTTATGGACAATTGTAAAATTTAATTATTTACATATGGCAAGGAGCGCTGTATGTCTAGAACGTGAAAACATGCGATCAATAAAATACCTCGCTTTTAATCTTTTCGATTTCTATTAGAGTCATGAAGGCGCTTATTATAATATTATCACTAATATTTGCGATTTTTGCACAGACAACTTTTGCTGCAACAATACAAGACTGGTCAATAAATGTTGAGATAAATGAAGACAGGACAAGCGAATGGGTCGTTACTATATTATATAATGAAACTGTTCAGAAAGCAGACTATTTTGTTCTGGCTGACTTGACTTACATGGAATCAAAAGTTGATGATGTTTCTGCTGCATGCGACCAAGCAAAACAGCAGTTAGGCACTCTGGTGACATGCAAAAAGCCCGGAAGGTTTTATTATTTTAAATTCAAGACCGGACCGCTCATTGTCAGGAATAATCTCAATGTTTTCAAGTATGATTTTTCAGCAACAGAGTTTGCAGACAAATTTACAGTAAATGTCAAGCTGCCGCTGGGAGGGGCTTTGGTGGAAAAGGCGCTTTTGGCAGGCACAGGACTACAGCCGTTTGAACCAAGTTATGGAAAGGAAGGGTCAGATGGCAGGCAGATTTTTCTTGAATGGTCATTGGTGAACCCAAAACTTGGAGAGACTATACCTGTTTCAATCATTTATGAACAAGTCAACGAATCTGAGCTTTTCACTAACTTTGTCATTGTAATTGCTATTGTTATAGCACTATTTATTATAAGTATGTTATATTTCTTTGGCAAAAAGGGAGAAGTAAAAGATGTATTGCCTGTCCTGACACAGCCGGAAAGGCGGGTTGTTGAAATCCTTATAAGGGATAAAGAAGTTGATCAGAGACAAATTGTAAAAGAAACTGAGTATAGCAAAGCCAAGGTGACTAGAATCATACAGGATATGGAAGCGAGAGGCATACTTGAAAAAATCAGGAAAGGAAGAAAAAACATTGTAGAGCTCAAAAAAGAGCTAAAAACTGCCAAATTAGAGCCTAATTATTAAAATCCTGAAAAAAATACTTTTGGTATATAAAAAAGCTAAATATTAGCTTTTAAACCTTTATTCTAAATTTTTAATTTAATTAAACAATAATACAGTACTATGCTATTTTGATTGTATCACTATGAAACTGTTTCGAGTCAGTCTTATATATAAAGCATGCCCATAGTATTGGATAACACATACGTATTTAGGGCTATGTAGATTTATTTACGGTCCTGATTACAGATATATATTGGACAACAGGCATCTTATATCTCTAAGATTGCCTATCAGGGGGACACCCCTGAAAAACCAGGCAAATACACAGATCAACAAATATATTTGCCTGTTATAGGAGGAATAAACATGCAATTTGGAAAAATCGGAAAAATCCTGGCAGCAGGTTCTGTTGCAGCAGTCATGATGGGAGCAACAGTAAGCTTTGCAGCACTGGATTCATACCCTTCTCCTTTTGTGTCTGGCAGCAGCTTTGACTCTCTTGTAGTAGTCGGTGCAGCAGCAGCTCCAAGCGACGTTGTGGGCGCTATTGACGTAGCAACTCGTTTGGGCGGCGAAACAACTACACTGGTTTCAACTACAGGTGCAAAGGGCGTACTGAGCGTAAGCGGTGAAGGAAGAACAGTAGCATCAGGAACAACACAAGTATTCCTGGCAGACAGCTTGGGCAAATCAGGTCTACGAACTACAATGACAAAAGACGACTTGCCGACGGTTTTGGCTGACGGAACGCTTAACGACGCTGATGCATCTACAACACACAAATATACACAATATATAAAATTAACGCCAAGCGCAACTGGAGGCGAACCATATCTGCTTCAGTTTGACAGGCCAGGCAGCAGCTCATCTTCTGACCCAGACTACAACTTTGGACGATTCCCAACAGGCCCTACAAACACAGATTACTTTTATTCGACACAAGTAATCTTTGACAAAGCTGTTTGGGATGCTACATCAATAGGAGAAAAATTGAACATATTCGGCGGAACTTATACAATAACAACAGGAACATTAAACACCACTGCAGAGCTAACAACAAATAAACTGGTTCTTTCAGGTGGCGCTGAAACTAGACTATTGAAGGGAGGAGAACAAATTACAGTAACGCTTGATGGCGTGAACTACGATATTACATATATAGCATCCTCATCTTCGACACAAGGTATTGTAGAAGTTATAAAGGGCGGCGTAGCTGACCAGGGTACAATTACAAAGGGCGCATCTAAAAAGATAAACGGCCTAGATGTATTTTTGGACGATGTATTTGATGTATCATCAACAGACCCAACACAGGACTCTGGTAAATTGTTGCTTGGCTCATCAAAACTGACATTCAAGCATGGAAGCAAAGTTCTGAAAGGCGAGACAGAAGATAGCATAGATGGAACATTTGTAAACCTGACCACTTCAGCGAGCGGCTTGTCAACACTAACAGTGAGACATGGCGCGCACTCGTCTACAGAGGACTTTCTAAAGAGAGGCGGGGAATATACAGACAATATTTGGAAAACATTCAAGATAGTATTTCCAGACATAACGCCTAGCTTGACAGATGCAGCGAGAAACAAACTGATGGTGAAGAATTCTGGCGACAACCAAATACAGCTTGAGTTTACAGACGACAGAGGCAACATGAAAACGTTGGACTGGGGATACAAAGCATCAAGCAGTGTTCAAGGATTCAAACTTGCAGACAATGGCGGCGACAACTTTATTGTTGTTGAAAACGCAACTGTTTCAAGAGACCAATATATTATCTTGGACGCAGGCGACTTTACACATATGTTTGAAGTATCAGGCGTAAATCTGGACGGCACTTCTTCAGCATCAATAGATCTAAAAGATGTGTTTTCAGGAAGCTCGCTAAAAATTTCAACTGGTACTGACAACATCGATGGAAAAGTCATTGACGGCCAGTCATACAACTTTTTGAACCTGTCAAGTACGACATTTGCAGTAACATGGGGAGCAGGCATACCAACAGCTGGTGCAAATACATTTGGCGCAGGTTCTTACCTGACAGTGTGGCCGGTATTGAAAGGAAGAGCAGACGAGCACATTGCATTCACACAACCTACAGTAATAAACCTGAATTTTTCAGCACAAGTCGGCAAAATACAACTTCCAACAGGCGCTATTACTGTGACAAGAGATCGTGGAACAACCTTTAATATAACAAATGCTAACAATGAAGATGGCACATCAAGCGTCATAGGAACTGTAGCAGGAAACTCAACAACTACAAGCACTTCAGTGACGTACTTCAATGCATCAGCCAGCGGAACCGAGGTATCATTCGCCTTAAGCAGAACATCGACCGGAGGCGCAATATACAATTTCCGAACAGTTGGCGTAGACACACACGATGTAAACTTAACAGTGGGTGCAGCAGCAGCTGGCAACTTTTCACAGCCTGCAATTTTGTTATGGGAGCAGAAGGATGACAGCAACAATGCATACAGTGTTTTCTTCCCGATATCAACAGAGACATCTGGAAGCAATCAACTTGGAATAGCCGGACAGCCAAAATTCACACACAACGGTGCAAATGAAACAGCATTGGGAAGCGATTCAAATGTCCTAAGAGCTGTTGACCTGTATGGAGTCTATACAGAAAGAAAAACTTCAGGCCAGGACTCTGTAACAGCATGGGTACCTAAAGAAGAGGTGCAGGCGCACATTGGTGTCGTAGCATTAGGTGCAACAGCATCAGTAGGCGGTGGTGCAGGCGGAACAACTGTTAAGCAGGCAGTGCCAGTAAAGACAGCTGTAGCAAAACTAGACACTGAAGTGACATCTGCAGATAAGACAACAAAGAACTTTGTCCTAGTGGGCGGACCGGCTGTAAACACCCTGGTATCAGAGCTTGCAGCAGCAGGAAAGACGTGGGACACAGCAAAGTACAGAGAAGAAGGCGCTGGCACAGCAATCGTGCAGCTTATCGAGACTGCATTTACCTCTGGTAAATCAGCCCTGGTAGTTGCAGGCCACAGCGCAGCAGACACAAGAACTGTAACTGGCGTCATGCAGAACTTCGATGCACATGCAAGTTCATTCAGCGGCAAGAGCCTTGTCATCTGGAAGAACGGTGTTATAAGCAGCTCAAG
>JACQNW010000098.1 GCA_016202845.1 Candidatus Aenigmatarchaeota archaeon | reverse complement strand
TATACCACTAATAAATAGTAATAATATTGCAGAAAAGTCTGGAAACTTCGGTATAAATAAAATAAACTGCAAAAATAATTAAACCGTGATGAAGGCGTTCAACAATGAAAGCCTTTATGGATTATTTGGATTGTAGCGGAGACGAAGTTGCTGCTATTTTAGAAGAAGCGCTAAGACTGGAGGATGCTTCACTAAGAAGACATTTTGATAATTAAAGCAAAATCAAAATCCTTAATAGTCATTGGCATTGTTTATTCATAGCAATATACATGTCATCTCTTTTTGTCCATCGAATCAATAAACCTCTGAAACGATTCATCCAACTATGCGTTCTTTCAACAAGGATAAATTGCTAATAGGCTCTTTTAAGCTTTTGCTTTCAAATAAATTGCAGTATAAAAAAGTCTCTTGGTTACAAGAATAATAATTACGGGAATTGACGAAAACTTCCTTTTACCATGTTTTCGTTTCCAGTATTGTTGTACGTGAAGAGGCTTTTGTTACCGGTGATTGAATGGTTACAGTTGATCAGGCTATTATTGCCAAGCTAGATTCGCATGGAAGGCATTTTGAAGTTCTTGTCGATGCAAACCTTGCCTACGATTTAAAGGAAGGTAAAACTGTTTCTGTTTCAAAGATGCTGGCAGTCAATGACGTTTTCACAGATTCAAAGAAAGGCATGAAAGCTTCTCCTTCTGCATTGAAGGAAGCATTTAACACGCAGGACGTTGAAAAAATTGCGCCAGAAATAATAAAGCACGGCGATGTCCAGCTGACAACTGAATTTCGTCGCAAAAAAGTGGAAGAAAAGAAATTGCAGATAGCGGCATTGATATCAAGGAATGCCATAAACCCGCAGACGAAAGCTCCGCATCCGCCAGAACGCATTGTCAATGCATTGGAACAGGCTCACTTTTCTGTGGACCCTTTCAAGTCAGCAGAACAGCAGATGGATGACGCAGTCAAGGCCGTAAAGCCCGTATTGCCGCTGTCTATTGAGGAAATAACACTGTCAGTAGAGGTACCAGCGCAGCATGCAGGAAGGGTTTATGGCATGATGAAGGAATTCAACATGACAAGCGAGCAGTGGCTGTCAAATGGAAGCTTGTTTGCAAAACTTACAATACCTGCCGGCATGAAGGAAACAGTCTTGAGAAAGATAGCAAACGCCACAAGCGGATCGGCAGTCATCGAGGAAGTAAAAGGAAAATAATATTTGTACTTTGTACATGAAGGGAAAAAAGTACGCTAGGAGGAAAAAATATGAGCAACGATAGAAAACTGGTTTTGCCGGGGGACTTTCTTGGTGAAGGCCGTTCAGGCAACAATGCATTCATGGAAGGAAACAAGGTGTTTTCAAAATCGATCGGATTGGTCGAGGAAAAGGGCGGGGTCTTTTTCGTTATACCTTTGTCGGGAATATACAATCCAAAAAGGGGAGATGGAGTTATTGGAAAGGTAGAGGAAATTATCTTTTCAAAATTCATAATAGACATAAATTCTCCATATGAAGCTGTTCTCTCATTGGCAGAAGCTACAGATGAGTACATAGATCTTACAAAAACAGATCTTACACAATACCTGAATTATGATGATCTGATTTTTGCAGAAATCATTTCTGTTTCCAAGACAAAAAATGTCCAGATTTCCATGAAAGACAGGAAATGCAGGAAGCTGAGGGGCGGGAGAGTTGTGAAGGTGACGCCTGCAAAGGTTCCAAGGATTATTGGAAAAGGCGGGTCAATGGTTGAAATGATAAAAGAAACTACAAACACGCAGATTGTTGTTGGACAAAACGGGATAGTATGGGTTAAGGGCGACAACGAGGATATTGCAATTGAGGCAATTCTTGAAGTCGAGAAAAAATCTCATGTACATGGATTGACAGACAAGATAAAGGGCATGATTGAAAATAGAATGTCTGCTGAGAAGCGTGTTGTAGTGAAAAACACAGAAGCAAGAACCGACTCGTACGACGCCAAGACAGGCCAGCACGATTTCAATGGAGATGATGAGTAATGGCAGAATTAGAACTGATAAAGAATGGAAAAAGAATTGACGGACGATCTTTTGACGAGCTAAGGCCAATGGAAGCAAAGGTCGGTGTTCTGAAAAATGCTGACGGCTCTGCTATGTTTCGCATTGGAAATACAGTTGCAGTAGCAGGCGTTTTTGGGCCAAGAAAAGTTTTCCCAAAACATCAGGAAATATCAGACAGGGCTGTTTTGCGAATCAAATACAACATGGCGCCTTTTGCAACCTCTGAAAGAGGCCGTCCTGGCACATCAAGACGCTCTACAGAAGTCTCGATGGTAATAAGAGAAGCTATCATGCCTTCTCTGTTCCTTGAAGAATTCCCAAAAACTGCTGTGGACGTGCACATCGAAGTATTGCAGGCAGACGCATCAACAAGGTGCGCAGGACTGAATGCAGCATCGCTCGCCTTGGCAGACGCAGGAATACCTATGAGAGATCTGGTTTCAAGCTGCTCGGCAGGCAAGATAGAAGGCACTGTTGTTCTTGATATAGCAGGAAAGGAAGACACAGAAGGCGAATTGGACTTGCCTGTTGCATTCTTCAAGAAGCAGAACATGATTACCTTGCTTCAAATGGACGGCATAACAAGCAAGGAAGAAATAAAGGAAATTGTCAGGCTCGCGATAAAGGGCTGCGAGACAGTTTACCATGAGCAGAGAAGTGCACTCAAAAGAAAGTACATGGCAGAGAGTGCAATAGAGGTGTAGATTATGAAGAAAATTTTAGATAATATATTGAGAGAAAATTCTTTAAGATCTCCGGTTTCTTTGGAGTTCACAAAGACATTTCTTTTCAAAGAAAGGGATTTGTTATGATAGCATTAGACCCGAATGTGATGAAACAAATGGCTGTCAAGGGCAAGAGATTGGACAACAGGAAATTTGACGAGTACAGGAAAATAACCATAGAAGCAGGCATAATACCTATGGCAGAAGGTTCTGCGCGCGTGCGCCTTGGCGACACAGAAGTTGTTGCAGGCGTGAAGATGGCCGTCGGCACCCCTTTTTCAGACACTCCAAACGAAGGCGTTTTGATTGTCGCGGCAGAATTCGTGCCACTGGCTTCTTTTGAGTTTGAGTCAGGCCCTCCGGGAGAAGAGGCAGTGGAAGTTTCAAGAGTAGTGGACAGGGCAATCAGGGAGTCAAAAGTCATAGAGTTTGAGAAATTGTGCATAACGCCTGGCGAAAAAGTCTGGATGATAAACGTCGATGTGAATGTAATGAACCATGACGGAAACCTGATAGACGCAGTTGGAATTGCAGCAGCAGCTGCAATATTGAATGCAAGAATACCCCAGCTGAATGAAGATGGTAAGGTTGAGTTTGGCGTAAAAACCGATGAAAAATTGCCAATTAAAGGAATACCTGTTTCAACCACAATTGTAAAAATAGGCAGCTCGCTGATGGCAGACCCGTCATTCCTGGAAGAAAGCGCATTTGATGCCCGGCTGACCATAGGAACTTTTGAAAAAAACGGCAGCGTGGCATTCTGTTCAATGCAGAAAGGCGGCTCACACGGATTGACATTAGAAGAGCTTGATAAAGCTCTGGACATGGCCGTGGAAAAAGGAAAAGAAATAAGGGCGCTGCTCAAATAATTTTCTAAATTCTTTTTTGTTTCTCTTTATATAATTTTCCAGCATATTTCTTGAATGGTTTCATCAGGCTTGCGCGTAGAACAATTAGAGCCAGAGTTCGTTCGCAGGCTAATAGATTCTGCTTCTATTCCAAGCGTATCATCTGACCCTATACATAAAGATGACGTAAGAAGATGTGCAGAATATCTTGCAGAACTGATTAAAGAAGATGGCGGTACTGCACAGCTTGTTGAAACAGATGGCCACCCTGCTGTGCTGGGAGAGATGGCCATTGGAGGCAGAGGCGCGCCAATACTGTTGATTTATAATCACTATGATGTCCAGCCTGCCGACCCAAAAGAATGGGAAAATCCTCCGTTCAATGCATTCTACAGTTCATCGCGCAATGCTGTTTTTGGCAGAGGCGCAACAGACGACAAAGGTCCTTTGCTCACAGCTCTTACTGCAGCAAAGATAGCTTCACAGGAAGGAATTGGTGTTAATTTAAAATTTGTTTATGAAGGCGAGGAAGAATCCTGCAGCGTTCATTTTTCAGATGTTGTTAGAGATAATAGAATTTTTTTCAATGGTATTGATTCTGTTGTATTTTCAGACAGCCTATGGCTGAGCAGCGGCCAGCCCGCCATAGAATATGGCCTGCGCGGCAACGTGTATGCTCATCTTTATCTCAAAACATCAGATAATGATAAGCATTCCGGCGAGTTTGGAGGCGTTGCAAGAAATCCGTTGGCAGAGCTGGCAGAAGTTATTTCAGCATGTGTTGATGCAAAAACAGGTTTTGTTAAAATTCCATGATTCTACGATGATGTAAGGCCGGTTGATGAAAAGGAGCTGTGTTTATTATCTGAACATCTTGATCCGGCTATATTTTTAAGAGAAGGCGGGATAGAAAAGCCGCGCGCAACAATCGCAAGAAATATAGCAGAAAAGTTATGGCTTGCTCCAACATTTGAAGTCCATGGGTTACCGGGCGGCTATCCTGTAAGAGACGGGAGGAAAACAATTATACCCGGATATGGCCAGGCTCTTGTAAGCATGAGAATAGTTCCTGACCAGGACCCGGATAAGGTTTATAGCATGCTGGTTGAAAGCGTTGCTAATATCAACCCGGACGTAGCAGTGAAGAAAGTTTCTGCTGCAAAATGGTTTTTAATGGACAGAAATGACAGGCGTTTTGATTTTGCTGTGCAGGCTTATAAGGACGGCTTTGACAAAACCCCTTATATGATAAGGGCAGGAGGTTCCATAGGCGCGTTGCCAATTCTATACGACGCCATAGGAAAACCGATAATTCCTCTTCCTCTAAGCCTGCCTACCGACGGATATCACGAGCCAAATGAAAAATTCGAGCTTCGCCAGTTCAGGGGCGGTGTAGACACATTTCTAAGTTATTTCAGACAGGTTGCAGAATCAGCGAAGTACAGTACTCCCGCATGTGATTGATTGTTAAAGAGCAGTTCTGACGTTCTGCCTGATAGGCTTAAGAAGGCGGAACACACATGCGGGAGTACTGAAGTAAGCATAATCTTTTTATATTGTTAAACTAATGTTATACAGGTGTTTAACATGGTATTAGAATTGAAAACAAGAAAAATAGGAAATTCAATAGGCGTAATTTTCCCAAATGAAATAATAAAAAAGGAACATATAAGACCAAACCAAACTATAGGCATACAAATAATAAAAAAGGCTGACCTTAGGGATATTTTTGGATTAGTCAAAACAAAACAAACAGCGCAGGAAATAAAAGACGAGCTTAGAAAAGGTTGGGATTAATGTATTTTTTTGACACGTACGCGCTTATAGAAATCATAAAGGGAAGCGATAATTATAAAGCCTATATTGAAACAGAAATGGCAGTTTCTTTGTTAAATTTGATGGAAG
>JACQNW010000012.1 GCA_016202845.1 Candidatus Aenigmatarchaeota archaeon | reverse complement strand
TTTTGGGATGAAATAATTGATATAAAAGAACTGGAACCACCAGAGTGGGTTTATGATTTAGAGGTGGATGAAACTCACAATTATGTTGCTAACGATTTTTTTGTGCACAACAGCAATATCATAGATGGACTTACTTTTATTCTAGGCACAACATCCGCTCGTCTCATAAGAGCGCAGAAACTGCAGAATTTGATTTTCAACGGCGGGAAAGACAGGAAACCGGCGGACTTCTGCGAAGTTTCAATATATCTTGACAATAGCGACGGAAAAATACCCGGCGACGCAAAGGAAATGAAAATCACAAGAAGAATAACAAGAAGCGGAATTTCTATATACAAAATGGACGGGCATACTGTAACAAGATCCAAAGTCATAGATACAATTTCTTACGCAGGGCTGTCACCAGAGGGGCACAACATAATTTTGCAGGGCGATGTCACAAATATCATACAAATGAATCCAAAAGAGAGACGGCAGATAATAGACGACATATCCGGCATTGCAGAGTTCGATGACAAGAAAAGCAAGGCGACAAGCGAGCTTGAAAAAGTAGAGACAAGGGTAAGAGAAAACATGATTGTAGTGGCAGAAAAACAGAGACTAGTTGCAAGGCTGAAAGAAGAGAAAGAAACTGCTGAAAAATACAAGAAGCTTGAACAGGAAATGAAGAGCGCCAAGGCTTCTGCATTCAAAAGAAAATATGAGGATGCGCAGGAAAAAATGGCCGCGCTTGAAAAAGAAATTTCCTCAGGCAGCGCTGATTTTGACAAAATGGAAAAAGAATTCGACAAGCTGGAGAAAGAACTGGAAGAAAAGGAAAGAGCTGTGCTGAAAAAAAGCGATGTGCTCGTTAAAAAAAGCAAGAACTACGATTTGCAACGACAAATAGATTCTTTCCAGACTGACATGATAAGGAAAAAGGACCGCATTGATCTTTATGAAAGGGAAATAACAAGGCTCAGGTCTGAATCAGATGACCCGTCTGTAAGGGAAATACTTGCGCAAAATTGGGACGGAGTGCACGGAAAGTTCATAGACCTTGTAAAAATTCCCAAAAAATTCTCGACAGCAATGTTTGTTGCAATAGGAAAGCATGCAAATGACATTGTTGTCGACGACGAAAACATAGCGGCGAATTGCATAAGGCACCTGAAGGAAAGAAAAATAGGAACTGCAAGATTCGTGCCGCTGAGCATAATAAGGGGAAGAGAAAAAAGAGAATACAAGGGCCCAGAAAGATTAATTGGCTACGCCATAGATATAATAGAATTTGAAAGAAAATACCAGAAGGCTGCAGAATTTGTCATAGGAAACACGCTAGTTGTTGATAATATTGACACTGCAAAGCGGATAAGGAATTTCAGAATTGTAACTCTTGACGGCGACCTTGTGGAAGAGTCAGGCGCCATGATAGGCGGGTTTTTGTCGCGAAAACAACATTCGTCATCAAATGCATCGATAGCGCAGATACAAGAGGGGATGAACAAGCTTCTTGCAGAAATAAACAACTCAGAAAAGGAAGTTGAAAAACTAAAAGATCAGCTTGAAGATGAAGGGGAGGAGATGAACAAGCTGCAGCAAAGCGCAGGGCAGGACGAAAAATTGCTTGATGAATTAAGAAAAAAGAGAAAAGAACTTTATGAACAAAGATTAAGATCTCAGGGTGATGTTGGAAAAAAGAAGATAGAGAAAGCAAGGCTTGAGGCCACACTCGACAACATGAATCTGGAAGTAAAAGAACATGAAGGCATTGCATTGATAAAAGGGTCGCTGGAAGAGCTTGAGGAAAAATCGAGAAGATGCATAATTGAAATCAACAAGCTTGGCCCTGTCAACATGA
Organism: Candidatus Aenigmatarchaeota archaeon; assembly: GCA_016202845.1. Classification (GTDB taxonomy): domain Archaea; phylum Aenigmatarchaeota; class Aenigmatarchaeia; order GW2011-AR5; family GW2011-AR5; genus JACQNW01. Next base: position 2,371 of record JACQNW010000012.1, on the reverse strand, counting down.
AAGCTCTTGATGAATATGGCACCCTTAACATAGAATTCGAAGAGTTAAGGAAAAAATTGGACAAACTGTTGGAGGAAAAAGACGCCATAATGGCTGTTGTACAGGATGTAGAAAAGAAAAGATATGACAAATTCATGGAAACAATGAATTCAATCAACAAATTCTTTGCCCAGATCTACACCGACCTTACAGGCGGAGAAGGCAGGCTAAGGCTGGAAGAGGAAAACAACATAGAATCTGGCCTGCTGATAGAAGCAAGCCCTTCAGGAAAGAAAATACTAAACCTGGATTCAATGTCAGGAGGCGAGAAGTCCATGACTTCATTGGCATTTTTGTTTTCAATACTGCAGCACTATGCATCGCCGTTCTACGTGCTTGATGAAGTGGATGCTGCTTTAGACAAGGCAAACACCAAGCGGGTGATGAGCCTGGTAAAAAGATACTCCTCAACCGTCCAGTTTATTGTTATTTCACACTCCGACACGACAATAGCGGAAGCAGACAAGGTTTATGGCGTGAGCATGGAAAACGGCATATCAAAGGTGTTTGGCATAGACCTCCACGGGCAGCATACTGAAATCGAAACAAAAGAAGAGCCTGAGGAAGCGTCTCCTCAACAATAGTGATGGTTATGGAAAAACTAGATTCAAAAAAGACAGCATTGATCGTGGTGGACATGCAGAATAAGTTCTGCTCAGCCAAAGGGTTTTTTGCACGGGCAGGTTTAGACGTATTGCCTATGACAAAAATTACACCAAATATTATAAGTTTTGCAGAACTGTTAAAGAAAAAAGGCGTGCTTGTTGTTTACACAAAACAGATTGAAAACTACAGAGAGTCCCCTGAAAACATAAAGAATTTATTCAAAAGGAACTATAAAGACGTGACGCCTCACATAACAAAAACCAATTTTGAAGGGAAATTTTATATGATAAAGCCTGACAAATATGACATTGTAATAGAAAAGAAAACATGGGACGCTTTCAGCAACCCAAAGCTTAACCGCCTGCTGAAAAGCAAAAAAATCAAATATCTTATTATAGCGGGCATATATACAAATGTTTGTGTTGAATCCACAGCAAGGCGGGCTTTTACAGAAGGCTATGAAATTGTAATACCTAAAGACCTTGTTGCTGTCAGCAATCATAACAAAGCATTGCACAACAGCTCGCTAAAAACCATGGACAAATATATTGCTCAAGTTGTGAACTCAAAAGACATTCTTATAGTGAACCAACAAAAGAAACCCGACTAGAATTTGTTGCTTCACATATAGCTCAAAAGGAATTAATATCCTTTTATTTCCTTTTAGAGCTATAAGGCACTGGGATAGTTATGGAAGAAAATAATCAAAATACTCAAACTGACAATACTCAAACTACTAAGGAAAGCGTCGGTTCACCTTTTGTCATTGACGAGAACAAAGTCATAAGAACCATTGTTCTCGGTTCAGACTGGCAAGAGGTGCTTGTAACTTTAGTCGGAGAAGAAGGCCTGGATCCGATGAATGTTGACATTGTTAAGCTTGCAGATTCTTTCAAAAAACACCTGGAGAGCGTGCAACAATTTGATTTCAAAGTTCCTGCCAGATTCATACTTGTAGCTGCGATCCTGCTAAGGATGAAAGCAGAGCAACTTCTGGAAGAAGAGGAAAAAAAGAAGGAAAGAACAGAATCACTGCCATCAATCAACATAGAAAATATTCCTCCGCTTACTGCGCCCATCACAAGAAAGACGACAAGAAGGGTAACGATGGACGAGCTTATAGGCGCGCTGAACAAGGCCTTTGAATTCAAGGAAAGAAAAGAAGGCAAGACAATAAGAATGCGAAGGGCTGTTGAAAACCTGATAGGCGAGGAAGAGGATATCGAAGTCAGGATTGCAAGAGTCTACGGCAGAATAGAAGAGAAAAAGGAAATAACCTTTTCTGATCTTGTAGGCGACTGGACGCCAAGGCATATTGTGGAAATATTTCTTCCAATACTCTACCTGTCAAACAGGGGAAAAATAACATGTGAGCAGTCAGAAATGTTCCAGGAAATCTTCATCAAGGTCAGGGAAGACCAAGAAGCAGCAACACATGATGATGATCACTCGGGAATTGTGCCAGATGCAAGTCCTTCCCCAGCACACGATACTCAATAATCAAGCTTGTTTTGTCATGCTCTACATTCACTTATATGTTGTTTCAGACCTTATCTCTATTTTTGCTATTCTTATTTTCTTTGCATTGTTACCTACAAAAATTTCGAACATTATTAATCTTTAAAAATATTTTCTAACTTGGTTTCACTGCCATGTTCCATATCAGCTATTACTTTTCTTATTTCTAGCCTTTCTTGTTCTGATATTTTCTCCTCTGGAACAAGTA
>JACQNW010000097.1 GCA_016202845.1 Candidatus Aenigmatarchaeota archaeon | reverse complement strand
TCCAATTGGAGGAAAAAATATCTCTGCTGCTTGATGCAAACAAAGAAATGCTAAAACCAGAAATAAAGAAATCAAATGTTGCTTATAGCGAAAATCATAATAAAAAAATGTTCGCTTCTTCTGAAGGATCAGCTATAGAAGAGAGTAAATTCATAATATATGCTCAGGTATTCGCTTCTTCTGGAAAAGAATATTATACAGATGAGGTCGGAAGTACCACAGGTTACGAACTGATAGAAGACACAAATCTGATTGACTTTGCGAAAAATATATCTGATATGTCTATAAAATTATCAAAAGCCCCCAACGCGCCCACAGGAAAGACAGAAGTTATTTTAGAACAGGATTTTGGAGCACTAGTTGCGCATGAAATTTTAGGTCATCCAAGCGAGGCTGACAGGGTATTAGGAAAAGAAGCTCATTGGGCAGGCAAAACATGGTGGGAACATTTGCGTGGTGCTCAGATAGCAGCAGATATTGTTAATGTTGTAGACGATTCAACAACAGAAGGCCATTTTGGGTCCTTCAAATATGATGACGAGGGTGTAAAAGGGAAAAGAAAATTCTTAATTAAGGATGGGATTCTAACAGAACATATAAACAACAGGGAAACAGCAGCTTTTCTTGGCATGGAACCAAATGGAGGCATGCGCGCTGCTTCGTGGGAATATTTCCCGCTAATAAGAATGACAAACACATTTTTTTTGAATGGAGACCATAAATTTGAGGAAATGCTTTCAGAAATAAAAGACGGCGTCTATTTGTGCGGGGACAAGATGCCAAGCATAGATTGGCGGCGTTTTAATTTCCAGATTGCAGCAAGATATGGTTATATTATAAAAAACGGTGAGCTCACAGACCTTGTCAGGAATCCAAGCCTCGCTGGGGTTACACCAGAATTCCTGAAATCAATAAATGCAATAGGCAACGACTTGAAAATAAAATCAATACCGAACTGCGGCAAAGGAGACCCAATGCAGACAATGTACGTCGGCAACGGCGCGCCGCATATCCGTGCAACAGCACACGTAATAGGAGCGAGTGATTGAATGCCAAATGAAATAATTGACAAGCTCAAAGAAGCAGGAGATTATGCAGCCAGGTTATGTCATGGGTTTGACAATGAAATATTTATTTCACACAATGAAGTTTCTACAATTCGTATAGCGACAAATGAAATTATAGAAAGCAAAACAACTTTAGATCATGGTTTAGGAATTAGGATTGCAATTGGCCAGAAATTAGGATTTGCATCATCAGGTTCTTTGGACAAAGAATCTATTCAAAAAACGGTTGAAATGGCAAAAATCATTGCGCACAAGAGTGTCGAAGACAAGCATTTCAAAGGTTTTGCCGAGCCTCATAAATCTAATAACATAAATGTAAACAAAAATCTATTTGCCCTTACAGAAGAGCAACTTAATGATTATGCAGCAAGAATAGTCAAAACAGCTGCCGACTCAAACGCGCCCATACACAGGGTAAATTCAAGAATCTCCGGCTCGATAGAATTGGTGAAAGAATACTGCTTTATACAAAATTCTTTAGGCGTAAATGTAGATGATGTTTCTGGGGCGATACAATCAAACATAACAGCAGAAATAATAGAAAGAGGCAACACAGCTGCCGGCATAGGTTGGTACGTAGGAACAGATCCAACAAAATTCTCCCCTGAGCAAATTACAGAAGAAGCCCTAAGTATGGCACTCAAGTCTGTTAATCCTTCTGTGGTTCATCCAGGAAATTACACAATTATTTTTGAAGCAGCTGCAATGAGCGACATATTACAGCTTTTACTATCAGCAGTTTCTGCGCCACAAATAGACTATGGATTGTCTTTCTTCAAGGATGACCTCAATCAGTTTGTCGCGACAGATGAGTTTAATTTGATAGATGACGGAAGGCATCCTGACGGCAATGGATCAAAGTCAGTAGATGATGAAGGAACGCCTACACAACGCACAGAAATAATCTTTAACGGTACGCTAAAACATTTCATTTTTGACAAATATTACGGCGATAAGCTGAAATTCAATACAACGGGCAATGGCTTCCGCCTGCGCGATAGAACAGGAAGAGCTCACAATTCAAAACCATATCCACATGCCTCGAACTTTATTTTAGAAAATGGTCCTTATGATAAGGACAATTTAATATCAGAAACAAGGAAAGGAATACTGATTCCTAGGATATGGTACACATACCCACTGAATCCCCAGCTGGGAGATTTTTCAACAACAACACGCGGCTCTGCATTCCTGATAGAAAATGGACAAATAGTAAAATCACTTGACAAAATACGCATCTTCGATAATATCAAAAAAATGATAACCACGGCAAAAATAGCAAACGACCAAAAATTTGCAGTAAACTGGGGTGCTGGATGCGGGCTAGCCTCCCCAACAGTGGCATTCGAAGACGTCAAGGTCAGCGCCTACGACGAGAAGCTGGAAATTGCTAATAAATAATGGTTTTATAAAAATTTCTGTAATGATAAAATAGATTAGAAT
>JACQNW010000011.1 GCA_016202845.1 Candidatus Aenigmatarchaeota archaeon | reverse complement strand
CGCTTACACAAGTCTAAGGCGAGCGGATACTGCGGGTTCGACTTCACAATTTTCACGGAGAACCCGCAGAGGAGCTCGCCGCACATAGGAGGGTTATAGGGAACCTGAGGTTCCCTATTTCATTATTCTGCTAGAAACATAACCCCACGCTACTGATTTCATAAAAATTACCTTCTATTACTTATTGTTTTTTCGCAACAAAAACCATGTTTAACCTGGTTCCAGGCACCACCCAAAAAGGGTTATCTGGTATGGTTCCATCGAAGACAAGTTCTGTATCCACCATAAGGTCATTCCTTACACATGCATCAATATAGTGCTCAACAGGCATGTGGCCTTCAGACATTATTTGCTCGTCTGTTGGACGCAGTCCTTCAACCTTTTCATAATTATTACATAGCTCGTCTAAAGCCCTTTTTTCTTGTTCTTCTCTCCTTGGCATTGATAAAAGTTTTTTTTCGAATAAATATTTGCCAACTAATTTTTGTTTTTCTATTATCATGCCTGTAAGTTTTTCATGTCTCACAGTAGCCCAACCGTCCATCCAATATGTTTCTATTTCTTCCACGGCCTTGTAGTCTTCTTCTGTCATCCAGCTTTCATCAGGGTTTTCTTTGCATGATGGAAACATTGAAGCAAATTCGTCCATGAATGCCCCTTTATTTTTCCAGTCGAATCTCTTAGGATCTGCTTTGTCAAACATTTCGTACGTGTATGAAGGATGGAGCCATCTTCCGTGATGCCAATCGCCGCTTACAAAATAGCCATTTGGCGACAAAATATGTGCTATAGCCCTTATCGGCACACTGATATCAGAATTGGCATGAATGCCTGCTACATTTATTACAATGTCTTGTGGCTCTGCTATGTGCATGCCCATTTCTATGTCTCTTGAGTGAACAGGATGAACAGTTTGAAAGCCTTTTTCCTTAGCAATGTCAGTTGCTTTCCATAAATTGTTCCTTGAAAGATCGACTAATGTTACTTCTACTCTTTCAGCATAATCTGGCACCAATTTCAAAAGTTCTGTAAAATAAGCTGTTAGCGATCCGCCTGCTCCACATCCAACATCTGTTACTTTAACTGTTCTTTGCCTTTTCAATAATTTGTAAGTTAGGTGAGCTGCTGCTTTTCCCACTGTGTTTCTTAGCATATTAGGCCTGTCACCAATTCCGGCCCTGTTGGCTGCTTCAACAACAGACGCCATCCAAGCAGGAGATGTATCAGAGAATTCATCTTGGTAAGTAGAAAGTGAGACTTCTCTAAGATCTTGTGCATTTCCAGAGATGTTCCATTGAGGGTAGGCACATGATGGAAATCTCAACACCGAGCCAAGAATAAGTGGAGGACCTCCCAACTGGCCTGGTTTCGCATCATTCTGAAGTTTGTATAAATTAGGCATAAACATCACTCACAATATCTTCCAAGATTTGCTTCTGTCGGCTGCAAAACTAATTCTGCAAAAGGAAGAAGACTATTGCCTTTAATTATTGGTACGCCTGCTTCCCTGAATTTTGGCACTTGGCCTGGAAGAACATTGAACCCAACTGATAATCCGCCTGCTTGCTGGACTTCTCCCATTAAAGGCAGTGCAGCTTCTGAATCATCAATTACAGCCAAATCTGAAAGTGGTATGTTTCGTGCTGTATAGTGATTTTTAATAGAGTCTCTTTTGTTAAATTGAAGAGTTTTTCCAGTTAAAATAGAATCAATAGTGAAAAGACGGGAATCGCTTGCTAAAACAAACAATCTTTCACCTCCATCTTCTTCGAGAATGGTCGGAACGACTGCTCCGTAGTTCATTCCACACACATACATCCAATAAGAAACAAATGGCGCCAACCCATCGCTAAAAGCTGATTGATACACCCTTCTGCTTTCAAGTTCGTGTGTTACTGGCACTAATCCATCTGTTAATTGTACTCTGCTTGCTATAATATTTACATCTCCCATTCTCATCCCTTTCAAAAGTCTTTGTTTTAATTCAATTGTTTGTTCCTTTGTAAGAATTCTTGTTTTTTCATCTTCTTTGTACATTTTATTGTAAAATGCAGTAAACATATCTGCTGCTTGGCCGTAGGTTTCTACTGGCCTGCCTTGATTGAATTCATAAGACCATCTATCGATATCGGATGTTTTGAAATAGCTCTTTTCCAAACCATACGCAACAACTTCGTTAGGATTTCCATCCCTGCCTTTTGCACAATAAGTAGTAGAAATGTCAGGGTACCAGACTCTATCGACATCCCATACAGTTGCTTTCTTAGGCTTGGCTTCAATCATACCTTCCCTATGATAAAAACCTTCTTAAGCATTTTACAGATACTATCTGAATGCATTATTCAGCGCCTGGCAAGCTGTTTCTTTTGGGGGAATGGGCTATACTTGAAATGGGGAATACTGGCGTTGTTGCTGCCGTTAACAAGAGAGTTCACAGCATGGTCAGTGATAATTCAAACGGTATTTCTATCACCCTTGAAGATTTTGAAATCAAAGACTTGAAATGCGAGTTTGACGGGCAGAAATTACGCTTCAATTCTGATATTACAGTTATCGCAGACAAACTGAAGTTCATAAAGGAGTCTATAGAAGCTGCATTGCGCTTTGTGAATGAGAAAGGACTACAGCAGAAGCCTTTCATGATAAAAACCTGGAATGAGGAGTTGCAGATAGACGGTAAGAAGGTAGGTTTTGGGTCCTCTGCTGCTGCTACAGTAGCAGTAGTAGCTTCTGTTCTTGCATATCATGATTATCCTGCAGAAAAGGAGGAGGTGTACAAATTAGCTACCATAGCACATTACTTCGCGCAGGGCAAGGTAGGCTCTGCATTCGATGTGGCTGCTTCTACCTATGGCGGCATATTTGTTTACAAGAGGTTTGATCCTCAATGGCTGCAGCAAAAAGTTGACGCTGGCATCGGGTTGCCTGATATTGTGGACGACAAGTGGCCGGGATTGTATGTGGAACAGCTCGAGCAATTCCCTGACTTCCATCTTGCAGTTGCATGGACAGGCGACAGTGCATCGACGGCAGAAGCTATAAAGAAAATGCAGGCATTCAAAGAATCTCAAAGAACAGAATATGACAGGCTAATGTCTTCCATATCTAAAATTGCAGAGGAGTTTGTGAAAGCGTGGAAAATGCTTGATTCTGAAAAAGCATGGAGATGCATAAAACAGAACAAAGAACTGCTAAGAGAGCTCACTGAGAAAAGCGGTGTAAATATTGAGAATGCACAGCTTAAACTGCTTGCAGAGCTTGCTGAGGAATATGGCGGCGCTGGAAAGCTTTCTGGAGCGGGCGGCGGGGACTGCGGCATAGGCGTGGGTTTTGATTATTATGTTGTTGAAGGCATCAAGGAAAAATGGAAGGAAAATGGACTGCACGTTTTAGATGTAAAGCTTGACAGCGACGGCATTAGGAAAGAGTAATTATATTTTATAGAATATACGTAAGAATCTTTAAATATTTTTCTTACTATTATTACTTAGATGATATTATGACTGAATTGGTTGGAAAAACTACTGTAACAGAAAAAGGCCAGATAACTATACCAAAAGATATAAGGAATGTGGAAGGAATAAAACCCAATGATGAACTTTTTGTTGTGTACGCAGACGGCACCATTATTATAACAAAGCCTGAAAAAGGGAAACTAGCTAAATTGTTCAGAGAGGCTTCTGGGTTTGTGACGCATGAAGAAATTAGGCAGCTCAGGCAGGAGAATGAAGAGTCGCTTAAGAGGAAGATTAGATGAAGATTTGTGCCGACACATATTATTTTTTGGAGCTAACAAAAGGCGATAAAGATTCTGTCAAATTGCTGGAAAAAATAGAAAATGGAGAACATATTTTATTTGTACCTGTTATTGCTTTGACAGAATTGCTTACAATACTATATCAGAAAGGGAAAGCACAGCTTGGCGAAAATATATTTGCTCAAGTTATGGTAACAAGAAATATTCATATTGTGCCATTTACAGCTAATTTTTGTATTAGAACAGCAAAAATAAAGCATTCCTTTGGACTTTCCATTTCAGATGCGTCAATAGTTGCAGCTTATAAAATATCAAATTCGGATGTTCTTATTGCTAAAGATTCTGACTTTTCAACTGCAATAAAGCAAAATTATATTAAAACAAAGACTCCGAAAGAACTTTTGTAATAGTATCTCCGAAAGTCGGATTACTGCCCTCCTGGCAGTAATCCTCCAACGAGATATACGCAATAAGGCGTATACCTCACTTTCGGAGATACTAT
>JACQNW010000094.1 GCA_016202845.1 Candidatus Aenigmatarchaeota archaeon | reverse complement strand
CAAGTTTTTTAACAGAAAGCTTCTTTTCATTGCCTGCGAGCATTTTTGACAGTTTTTCAGTATTGCCATTAGGCATTTTAACGGACTTTACAATGTACAAGTAGTCTTTTCCTTTGATTTTCTTAGTTGTCAGATACACCATACATATAGTTAACCCCACTAATATTTAAAGTTACTTGTTTTGGTGGGGTTAAATGCTCCGTACGGGATTTGAACCCGTGCCGTCGGCTTGCTTCTTCAACGAGCAAAGAGCTCTCAGATCTTTCAATCTGGTTATCGAAAGGCCGAAATCCTAACAGTTGAGACGATAAAAACAAGTTTGATCGCCGTTCACTGACCGGGCTAGACGAACTTTGCCAACAAATTATTGATAACTTGTTTGGAGCATTATTCTAGACCACAGAGCTGAATAATGTTATGCTTAAGATTTATAAATAGAATTTTGTTAAAAAGTGCTTTCAGAGGTGTCCCATGAGTTTTTGCATTCCTGATCTTCGAGGTCTGAAAGGCCGTCATTGTCGTTATCCATGCCATCATTGCATTCTATTTGGTTCTGATAATCATCATGCGAGCCTACTATATCTTCACCACTTACCAAAGGAAAAGCGCCTGCCGTGCCTCCAACAAGTTGCCCTTCAGCATCCCTAATATATGCCTGTCCTGCAGTGTTGTCCTCTGTAAGCTGGTCATAGTTAGGATCACTTAATCGTCCCTCATAGTCACCAAAATAAGCTCCGCCTGCCAGAATTGGCGCATAATATGCTGCACCGAATGCTAGCATTAGCAGAATAAGCAGTATTACTATAAGCTGTATCATCAAACTGTCCCAGGGCATTGCTGCAGAATGCTGATTTATCCTTGCTTTTCTCTGGCTTCTTTTTTTAGCAGGCATTGAGAACTAATTGTTTTTGTGCAGTATTTATAATTATTTTCTAAACAGAACAAGAGTTCCATCTGGTATAGCTCTAGAGTCCAAATCGTCGCCAGTAATTATTCTCCTATCCGGCAGCCTGTAAAGTGTGGAAGGATTATTCCAATCTCTGCCTGCTATCTCGTATGCTGATCTACCAGGGTGGACATGACCACCATAAACATATCCAACAGCCATTTGGACACCTGGCGGCACACGACTAAAGTCATAACCTGCTTTTTGCAATTCTTCTCCGGTTCTTACTCTTCCATCCGGGAGCATGTAAATGGTTGTTTCTGCATCAAATTCATCTCCCGCATATCTCCAGACAGTTTGGCCTCTTTCAACTATTCGTAAAATATGTTTATCTTCATCCACTTCTTCTTTCACAGCATCAGGTTCTCTTTCAGGCACTGCTCTTCCGTATATCACCTGGCGCAAATAAGGATCAGCAACCATTAACCTTCCTTCTTCTACATCAGGATCATCCCTTTGTTTTGAAGATAATCCAAGTCTTTCTCTTACTGAATCTGTTGCAAAAAGCATGCCGCATCTTTTTCTTCCTCTATGCGACCTTCTGTGCCATTTATTTGGACGGCCGTAAGCAACCTGAGAGTGAGGCATAACATTCCTGTCAGATATATCGTACGTTTTTTGCAAGTCTTGCACCAGATCTCTCAAGCTAGAATACTGACTTGCCGTTGGCCGTGTATTATGTCTTCCCACCACTTCTATGTTAATAGCCCAATTATCTAAATTTCTGCGGCCATCCCACATGCTTCTTCCGCAACCTATAGAAATCTGATCTGGATTCATAATCTTGTAAACTTTGCCGTTTGTATCAATCATATAGCTTGCCTTTCCGTCTCGTGTAAGGTTGTTAAGGGAGCTACTTCCATTTGCTTCTGTTGTATGTAAAACAATGAATTTCGTATCTTTTCTGTTTGACCTTTTTCTTCTCTTCGGACTGACAGAATCCGTCATTCTATAAGCGTAAGCTTCGTCTGGAAACAATAACTCTGCTCCTATCAAAGCTGTTCCAAAGCCTAATGACGCAAATGTGTTTAAAAATTCCCTTCTATCATGAGTCATGAAAATTAATTAACATTTGTTACTATTTAAAGGTAACATTTACCCCTTCTTCTTTTTGTCTTTGATTTCCTGCTTGACTACTTCTTTTATGTGTTCGTCTTCCTCTTTCTGGATTTTCTTCAGCTCCTGAATAATATGCTTTTCTGTCAGCTTGTTCAGCTGGACAATGATGTAAACAACAAATATTATTATAACGGTAACCATCCATGCAACCATGAATTTGGCTGTTACCGTCTGGGCTGGAGGCAATAAACTTTCTATTGATGTCTTGATTGCATCATTCCAGAATAAAGCAAGAACAAAACCCAACGCAGAGAGAATTGTAGTTAAAATCAATGTCCTGACATTCATGAACTGCTTTGCTTTTTCTTCAATCTGTGTTCCGTCTGGCATTGCTATAATTGACTACAAAAAACTTAAAAGTGGGTCGGGGCGGAATTTCGGAAGAGAAGCTTTTGCTTCACTCGTTCGAACCGCCGGCCTTCGCCTCATTTAGCTAGATGTCGTAAGGACATCGGTTTGTAAGGGCAACGTTTGCTAGTTACTGAAACTCATAGCCATTTTCTGGCATATTTTTAATATGCTAAAACTCCTTTTCTTTGGAGTTCACCAAGACCTTTCTTTTAAGAAAGGGATTGGTACTAGACCACCGACCCATAGCGCTGAGGGAGAGATTTGAACTCTCGCTCCCTTGCGGGAACAGGATATTTGCTTAGTGAAACTTATTTCCGCAAGCGATTTGTGCGTTTACATGCACAAAGGGCTTTAGCAATCCTGCGCGTTAAGTCATGCCCCTTCTCTTTCATCTGCAGGCTTCGCCTGAGATCTCAGAAAGCGCTGCTTTCTGCAGAAGAGAAAGGGGCTCTTTGACCAAGCTCTGCCACCTCAGCACATTGCTTATTTGAGTACCTCCGAAAGCAGGGTTATAATGAACCAAATAAATAAACAGGATATAATTTATTTGTTTCACATGTCGGCTATGCCGACACACATAGGTGTAAGCATCTATGATGTATAGCAACCAATGAAGTTATATAGAACTTATTTCATTGGCTTGCTATAAAGCCAAAGTATGAAAATCCATCCTGGATGTATTGCAAACCCATATGTTTTCACTTTCGGAGGTACTCTACTTCGTTGTTTTATTAGCTTAAGAAATTAAAAGCATTACAATCTCCAAATCTTTGGAGTCATTTCTACAGACCTTCTGCCTTCTACAGGGCTCCATTCCTGCTTTTTTGGCAGATCCAGAGGCTTGAAACCGTATTTTCCCCAAACCTTTCTCCTTTTTCTCCAAACAAATAAGGTTTCCCTTCGCTGTCAAAAACAACTTCTATGCCCGCGGGAAATATTTCAAAAAGCTCTTCATATTGCGTGAATGCAAGGCCGTTTTCACCCCATACATCTCCGAACCTCTGGCCTGAATTGGGATGATCCTTCGGATAAACAGCATCAGGACCCCAAACCTCATTTTCAATTGTTTGGACCTGCGCTACGTCTTCTCTGGTTGCTCTGCCTATGGCAACTTTTCCAAAATTTGGAATCTCTATTAACCCCATTAAACCAATCTCCCATCAAGAAGAAGCTTCCATCTTTTGTTGACTTTTTCCTGCCATGCTGCTATCTGTTCCATGCTGTAATTCTCAAATTTCTTTTGTATAGAAGTATACCTATCCAGAGGTTCCAGCCTGATAGGCCTTTTAGTCAGAGTCAGCTGCTGGTCTGTAAATTCGTACAAAGGCCACAAACTGGATTCCACTGCAAGACGACCCACTTCTATTGCATTTGACGCATCAAAACCAGACTTAGGGTCAGGGCACAAAATTTCAATGAATTTTAAACCACCAGCCTCTAGCATGGCTTTTTTTACTTTTGCGATATAATCTTCAGGATAAGCTGTGCAGGCTGTGGCCACGTAGGCTGCACGAATCATGGGAGCCAATGAATATTCTTCAGTATTGTAGCAAATAAAAAGAAAATTTTCATTGTTTTTTGATGCATCCACTATAGATGGAAGGGCTTTTATCGCGGAATGCTGGTCTGCAAAAACAACTGTTTTTTCAAACACTGAAAGCCCTCTAGCTGCAGATGCAGGGCTGTCTGTTATAAAATATTTCAAATCAGCAACATGCTTGGCAACATCTGCTGCAGGTCCTGAAACAACAAATGAAGGCATAATCTCTTGTTTGCCATTTTTCTTTGCGGGCGCCTGAGGCTGCAGTGCTAACAAAGTTTGCTTGAAAGCAAGAAGCGGGCCGCTTCCTGGATGCAATGGAGTGGCTGCAAAAACTTTTTTGAATGATTTCATTTCAAACGAGCGAGAACCTAGGTTCTCTCCCACGCTTCCCTCGCTCCTAATTGAATTTGTCATTATTTTAACAACTCTTTTACACTCTTTATTTTATCGTACAATTGATTTATACGTTTATCAAGCTCCTGTTCCTGGCCTGAAAGAAAATACCAGGTGTTATAATCATTCAACTTTCTGTCCAATGTCTTGCGCATTATAGGGAGGCCGCGGCGGGATGATATCAGGAAAAGTTCGTTGTGCTTGGGGAATTTTTCCTTTACGTCAACGATAGGCAATGGACCGTTGGTTTTCAATAAAGACATAAATTCTGAAACATTGCCCTCTTCTGGCTTTCTCAATCCCTTCACCCAATGGTAAGCGCAGGAATATGAGATTGACAGTTTTTGTGCAATGTCTTTTACTGGCATTCCGGATGCGTGCAGCTTTACGGCCTGCTCATACTTTTCTGGATAGACCTCACGGCCTTTTCTCATTGTCATTAGTTCACTTGTTCCATGGAAATATGGCAAGCTTAAAACTGTTTCATTGTCAATCATTAGTGGCGATGACGAAACCGACCCCAGTCTGAAAGGACATGCATTGACGCCTTTGGCGTCGGTACCTGCTCCTGATGTAGACGATTGGGTAGCTTCTGAGCCATTTCTTAACCGAAGGAAATTTCAGTTTCAAATTCTTTGACAATTCTATTGGGCACTTTGATTAACCAATTTTTCAAAGTCCTCTATTGGAAATATTATTTTATCTGAAAATTCCCCTCTTTGCCGATGTTTGCAAAAATATTGATAAAATCATCAACTGAGAGGTACTTGGTATAGGTGAATCTTGATTTAACAGAGGGCGTTTTGTCTGCCAGCAAAGCGCCAAAAGTTGCGCTGTCAAGCACAGATATTTTCTCTGCGGAAGAAAGGATTTTTGAAATCCCTTCAGAATGGAAGGGGTTTACTGTCCTTACCCTTACAGCGCCTGCTTTTCTCCCGCCTACCCTAAGCCTGTCAACTGCAGTCTTGCATGTAGGGAAATGAAAACCGGACATGACAAGGATCTCCTTGGCGTCCTCTGTTTTATAACATTCGAATAAACCGAAAGAACGGTGAAACTTTTTCTTCCAAAGGTCCTCTGTTTTTTCTATAACATGGATTGCTGCTTCTATGTTTGGTTTTCCAGGCTTTGGTTTTTGCAGAAAATTCTTGACTGCTGCAATATTTGGCAATCTCACAGACTCTATGAAGCCAGGATATTCGTAAAGAACTGCAGCAGGAGCGCTAACTTTGGGATCTTCTGCCACCCTGTATGCGAGCACTATTGAATCCATTATTTCCTGATTTGACTCTGCTATAAAAACGATGGCATTGGAAGGGGCTATTTTGCCCGCGTAAACAAGGGGCGATGTTTCAGAATATATTGGAGACGCAGTAAAGACGCGCTTGGACGAGAAAGCTGCGGCAGAAGCTGCTGCTTCAGGGTCATAGTCAATCAATGTTTTTAGTGAAAGAGAGTTTGCAAAACCATTTACTTTCTCTTGCGATCCAAGAACAACAAGATCTGCAGACGACAAGAATGCGCCGTAAACTGCAGATTCCTGCGACGAAAGCGCTGAAAGCATTATTTCTCCCGCTCCTTGCTAGCTTTCTTTTCGTAAAAGAAAGTTACCGTATCAAAGAAAACAATATTATTTAACTTCATTATTTCTCCCGCTCCTCGGCTATGGCTGTTGCAGGGCATTCCCTCAGGCATATAAGACAGCCATCACACTGATTATAATTTATAAAAGGAAACCCGTTTGGTTTTATTTCAATCGCATCTCTCGGGCAAAAAACAAAGCACCTGTAATTTTTTTGGCACCTGTCAAGATCAATCTTAGGCTTAGCCACCCGCAGCATTGCCTGTTTTACATTAATACTAGTATTCATTTTACTCCCCTGTAAC
This sequence comes from Candidatus Aenigmatarchaeota archaeon, assembly GCA_016202845.1. Taxonomy (GTDB): domain Archaea; phylum Aenigmatarchaeota; class Aenigmatarchaeia; order GW2011-AR5; family GW2011-AR5; genus JACQNW01. Next base: position 19,928 of record JACQNW010000094.1, on the reverse strand, counting down.
CTTCTTCAAAATCCTGGGCTGATATCTTATAATTTTTCAAAACAGCTTTAACAGATGTGGCGGAAATTTTACTACACAACTTTGAAAGAGCTCCAAGCATTACAATATTTGGTTTTAATGATATAGAAAATGCATCTACATAATGCGACTTGATTTTCTTTTTTTTATATAATGCATTTTCTATTCTCTGTTTTGAATTATGAACCACAATTGATTTTTCTTTCAAAGACTTGCTCTTAATATCTATATCGTCCATAAAAATAATAAAATCAGGTCCCTGGAATGTTTTGTCAGCCAAAACATTGTCAAATTTAATAAAAGCAGACTTGTATCCTTCATCATCTTCCTTAACCATTGCCTGGACATGAAAATTTGAAGAAGCACATGCATCGGCAAGAATTTTACAAGCGGTTGCAACCCCCCTTCCATGCAAGCCATACAACTCAATAAGCATATTCTTACCTTATTGTTGAAGCATCGATTTATAGATAAGGTAAAAATAGAACTATTTTGAAGAAAAAATTAAACTACTATGGCTAAAACCCATAGTGAATTTGTTTAGTTTTCTGCCGGGGGAGCTTCTTCTGTTTCAACAGATGTCGGCGTTATGTGTTTTATGATAACAATATCACCAATGCTTTGAACCATTGTGAATGGCACTATAACACCACGCTTGTCGCCAACCAAATCTGCCAAGAATGACCCGCGGACAGCATCTACAACAAGCGATTTAACACGATATTTTTCAAGGTCAAGATCAACATCAATGACCTTTCCACCAAATGCACCCTTGTTTGTAAATACGTCTTTTCGAATCATATCTGAGAAATTGCGTACGTTCATTACTTTCACCTGTAATATTATGTGCTAAGTATTATTTATAGCTCTATAGAATCAAGGGCAAATTGTTTCATCAAAGTTTCCGGGTGCTGTTATCTTCAACCTACTGCCTGAACTACATAAAGTATCAAGCGTGCAGTCAATTGTTGCGCCAGTTGCAATCGTAGTCACACGTGTACCACCTGCATCAGTACATCCAGCGACGCTATCTACATCTGCCCTGGAAGAATCAACAAATATTGCAATCTCTGTAAGCGCTATGTTCCGGGTTCCTATATCTTTTACACTTACTATGCTTTTGGCGCCGCCCGCGTTATTGATGTTAACTATGCTAATCAGCTTGCTTTGCTGATCCAACTGTGTCTGCAAATTCTGCTCGGTCTGGCTGCCTGTTGCAGAAACGAACCTCTGAAACCATACAAGAGCAAAACCTACCATTGCAACTGTTATAAGAAGCAAAAGTATTATGGCAATTACAGGCGTAATTCCTTTCATACTTTCTATTTGTTGACATGCCATATATAAAGATCTATCGTGACTTTTAGGATTCAATTTGCCTGACTATGGTTAATTGAATTAGGGAACCTTGGGTGATCTTCACATTCTGCAAGAATACAGAGCTGCTTTTTGGAAGTTCTGATAAAGGCGCTGTTGCCAAGCCTGTAGACTGCAGCAAAGGCGTTAAAGCCAGAGCTGCGATGCTAATGAGGATGGCAGCAAAAATTACTCTTTTCATATACATCACCTAATAGAGGACTTTGAAAAATTGGTTAATCAAAGCGCTCAATATTCTGCAATAAATTTGTAATCCCCCGGATCTGCAAGAATACAGAAAGTTCCGTTTTCTTTTACAGACGATTTGAAAGCATAGCCCAGTGTTGAATTATAATATATTGAAGAGCGGCAGTTGTTCGTCAGATTAAGTGCAGAGGGGACAGAATAAGCAGTGCCTGTATAAGAAAAATCACCCTTGTTTGAATTTTCCGGAATCATCCAGACTGCATCAGGGTACCATTCCGCAAAACCAATCCTTAGCTTTATTGTTCCATATGCGCCTCCATAAGGCGCATTTTCAATATTTATCTGCGCCAGCTCGCCTTTGATCACTTCAACTTTTCCCATGTTCAGCTCTGCTGCGAAAGCAGCTGCTGAAACCAGCATCACGAACAAAACGGTAGCCTTAAAATTCATATTTAAAATCATTATTTATAATCTTAAAAAGAGAGTGTGTGCCATGGGATTTATAAAAGAATTCAAGGAATTTTTGAATGAGTACAAAATTCTTGCCCTGGCAATCGCATTTGTCATGGGCCTTGCAGTAACAGATCTTGTGCAGTCTCTTGTCAAGAACATAATAATGCCCGTCATAGCGCCGATGCTTTCAGCAGCGGGCAGCGATTGGCAGACATCCACATTAAACATAGGCCCGTTCCACTTCGGAGTTGGCCCATTCTTGTCATCTGTAATAAACTTCATAATAATAGCATTGGTCATATTCTGGATTGCCAAAACAGTGATGAAGCAGGAAAAAGTAAGCAAAGTGTAAATAAATGAAATTAAAAAAAATAGAAAATCTTTTTTTACACGATAACGGCAATATTGCCAATTATCTGCAGCATGGCACTGCTTGGAATTCTCAAACCAGCACCGACATTTCCCTTGACATCCATGCCCACTGTGGTATCGGTCTTTACAGAACCGCCGGCAATTTTTACATCGCTGTTTGACTCTGCGTCAACCTGTGCATCTGTTGCAGATGTAATTTTTATAACTGGGGCCATGATGTACTGCTTATTTGCACCAGATGTCGTGTGAAGAGACTCATTTGCCATGAAGTCAAAAACAGTTGCGGTTGTCTTGTTTGCCTCGACCACAAAATTTCCTACTATCTTCAGCTCATTTGAAGGCAGTTTTGCTTCGTGCTCGCCATCCTGGTCTGTTACAACAACCTTCTCCACCTCCAGCCTGACTTGATTGTAGGTGTCTGCAACAAGATTTGTGTCAGCCAACAACTCGTTTCTATTTTCTGTTTTTAGCTCCAACAGATCCACTGTCTTTGGTGTTGTAGACACTGTTACCCAGCCTTGTGAGGCGCTATGCACCTGCACTTCTCTTATTGTAACTTCCACTTTGCTAACAGAGCCCATGTTTGCGGCTGCATCTGTTACAGCGAAAACACCCCTGCCTTCTGCGCTTATGACAGAAATTACTCCGCCATTCACGTCAAGAACTACATTGGCAGGTATTTTCAAACCGACACCGACATTTCCGTTTATATCCATGCCGATTTTTTCATTTGTGTTAACAGCTCCGCCTGATACCTGAACTTCATTGTCAGACTCCAGCCTGACATCAGCATTGCTGCGTGTTGTAACTTGGATCACAGGAGCCATAACATATTTTGTTCCTGCACTGCCTGAACCCCTGGAAGTTATATGAAGAGATTCGTCTGCAAGAAAGTCGAATGTTGCTGTTGCAGTCTTGTTCGCTTCAACAACTAGCGTGCCTGAAAACTTTACCTCGTTGGAAGGGAGTTTTGCTTCGTAAGTGCCAGATGCATCTGTTACCATGACTTTTGAAACTTCAAAGCGCATCTGCGAATAAGCGTCTGCCGCAAGATTTGCATCTGCAAGCAACTCATTTTTTGACTCTGCTTTAAGCTCCAACAGATCTACGGTTCTTGGTGTAGATGATACAGTAACCCAGCCCTTCGATGCACTGTGTACCTTGATTTCGTCTATTGTTACTTGCACACTGCTTATAGTGCCCATGTCTGCTGCTGCGTCTGTCGCTGTAAATACAGCCCTGCCTGTTGCAGAACCTGATGTATATGTAGTGCAACCGGCGACAAACACAACCGCCACCAAAGCAAGCAGAAGTAACGCATTTTTTGTTTCCATATTGATACCTCCAGCTGTTAGCTTAGCAAAAGATTATAAAAAGTTTTGGTTAAAGCGGAACAAATATCCAAAAAATTAACCAAAATTGTTCAAAAATTCCAAAATTATCCTACTTTGTGCACATCAACATTTGCACTTTTTTTCAGCCTGACCGCAAGCACCGCACATTGGCATGCAATGCTTTCCACCACATTTGTGACTTTCTACATGATGGTCTGATGTTGCACTGCAAATGTCGCACTTGAAGCCTTTTGTTTTTCCACCGCATTTTTTACAAGCCATTGTAAACACCTCTTTAATATTTGTAGCAACTGCCTTAAGAACTTTCTATAGGCAAACACAATATGAGCAACAAAGTACAATTTATAAGAAACCAGCCTGCGTTGAAAATAGGAAAAACACTGATCATAGCCGATCTTCATCTAGGGAAATCACACGAACTCTGGGAAAAGGGATTTTCCCTGCCAAGACAGGCAGAAATTCTTGCAAAGCGCCTCAACAAGCTGAAAAAGAAGACAAAAACCAGCACGCTAGTGATACTTGGCGATATAAAAAACAGAATTGGGTTTGCAAATTACGAGGAAATAAGGGAGCTGCCAAGATTTTTTTCAGCGCTGGAATTTGAAAAGATAATTGCAGTAAAGGGCAATCATGACGGCGGCATTGAAAGAGCGCTGCCAGAAAGGGTAAAGCTCACAGAGGGTTTTACTATAGGAGACTATGCATTAACACATGGCCATAGGAACATACAGACAAAAAAGAAAACTATAATAATCGGCCACAACCAGCCGCATGTAAAATTTATTGACAAGGTCAGGGCTGTTTATACAGAGCCTGTATGGGTCCTGGGAAAATTAAGAGGAAAGTATAAAGGAAAAGAACTCATTATCATGCCTGCGTTCAACGAACTGTGCGGCGCAACAATAATAAACCAGGACGAACTTTTGGGACCTTTAGCCAGAAGACTGATCAAAAAAACAGCGCGCCTGCATCTATTAGACGGCACGGATATTGGAACTATTGGAGACTTGCAGCTTGAACCAAGGTCTATGACGCCTAAGGGCGTCGGTACATCAAAAAAGAAAAAGTGACTTGTGCAGACACCAGAACCAAATATACATATAAACTTATATGTAATCTTTATATACTTCCATGCATTACAATTTATTATGCCTCCAGAAACGCTTCATAGAAAGGTTGTTAACATAAAATTAACTAAAAATATTCATCATTGGCCTACTCTTAAGACTGTATTAATGGTTGAAAAGGCGTTGAAAGATTCAGATGGACCTATTTCATTAGAGGAATTAAAAAGAAGCCTAAACAAGCAGATAATGGACCAAACATTAAGACTTATTCTTGCTTATCTGGAAGACAAAGGCTCTGTGCTAATTGGCCCAAAAGGGGTATCGTGGATAGAAAACAGAAATACAAAATTTCTCAAGTTTATTGAAAAGAGCAAAGTGATAGAAGTATGAAAAGCGTATAAACTTAGTTTGTTTGGTGTTAATTATGGCATTCACATTGTTTTCAGAGAAATTGCAAAAATTAATCAAGGAAAAAGGATTCATCGAGCCTACGCTTCCGCAAAGGATAGGCATACCTGAAATCATGAAAGGCAGCAATGTGCTGATACTTGCGCCAACAGGCCAGGGTAAAACGGAAAGCGTTTTCTTGCCACTCATTGACATGATTAGCAGAAACAAGAATGAACCCATAGCCGCACTTTATATTTCGCCCTTGCGTGCGCTCAACCGTGATTTATTGACAAGACTTTTCTGGTGGGCGGACAAGATGGATTTGACAATCGATGTCAGACATGGCGACACGACGCAGAAAGAAAGGGCTGCACAACGAGAAAATCCTCCAAATTTTCTTGTAGTCACGCCAGAAACTCTGCAAGCGCTGCTGCCATCAAAAATATTCAGAAATCACCTCAGGAATGTAAAGCATGTTATTGTGGACGAGATACATGAAATAGTCGGGAGCAAAAGAGGCGTGCAACTGTCATTAGCACTGGAAAGGCTGCAACACATAGCAGGAGAATTCCAGAGAATAGGCTTGTCTGCTACGATAGGCGAACCTGAAAAGGTGGCAGAATTTTTAGGAAAGAACACAAAAATTATTCGTGCAGAAGCTGAAAAGAAATACAACATTAAAGTTGAAAGCCCAAAACCAGGACTACAGGACACTGCACTGTCAGAAAAACTTTTCACAGGACCTGAAACAACTGCAAGGTTGAGGAGGTTGCACGAACTAATTAACGAGCACACCTCTGTTCTTTGTTTTACAAACACCAGAGAAACTGCAGAAGTCCTTAGCTCAAGGCTAAGGACATTAGACAAAAAATTACAGCAGACAGTGCACCATGGATCTCTGGCAAAAGAGGGAAGAATAAAATCAGAACAGCAGTTCAAGAAACAGGAATTGAAGTCATTGATAGCCACAAGCTCTTTAGAACTAGGCATAGACATAGGATCTGTTGACCTGGTTGTGCAATACTTGTCGCCAAGACAAGCTGCCAGACTGATACAAAGGGTGGGCAGAGCGGGACATAAATCAGGCCTGGTAAGCAAGGGCATAATAATAACAGGCGACGAGGATGTTTTTGAGAGCACCATAATTGCCAAGATGGCTGCTGAGAAGATACTGGAACCGATAAGAATACATGAAGGTGCATTGGATGTTCTGGCCAATCAAATCATAGGCATGGCCATGGATGAGTACCAGAATATTGACAAGAAAATGTACAATATAATAAAAAACTCATATGCTTTCAGAAATCTTACAAAAAAAGAGTTTGATGACATGCTTAACTTTTTGAAAGAACTTTACATGCTTTGGATTAATGAATTGCCTGACGGCACAAGAGAAGTTAAAAGAGCAAGAAAATGTTTTGAATATTATTTCAGCAATCTAACAATGATACCTGACAAATCTAATTACAGGGTAGTTTCTGTAATAGAACACGAGCCTGTTGGAACTTTAGATGAGGCATTTGTTGCAGAGCATGGTCTGCCGGGGAATAAATTCATATTTGCCGGCCGTGCCTGGCGAATAATTCAGATAGACAAGGACAAAGTTATGGTTGAGCCTTCGAATGACATCGAATCTGCAATACCTTCATGGGAAGGAGAGCTGATGCCTGTTCCTTACGAAGTTGCACAAGGCGTTGGAAGACTGAGAAGGCAAGCCATGACAAAAAAAGAAGACCATATATCAGAAGAATACAATATTGATAAAAATTCTGCTTCGATCATAAAAGATATTGTTAAAAACCATTCTGCCACACATACTTTACCTGATGACAAAACTGTTTTGGTAGAAGATTACAAAGATTTTGTTGTAATACATATTGCAGGTGGGTCATTAACAAACGACACTATCGGCCGATACTTGTCTGCCAAATTGACAACAGAAACAGGAACTGCTGTAAACATGAAGAGCGATCCCTACAGAATTATGCTGCAGACTATGGCCAAGAAAGAAAAGATTCTGGAATTTTTAAAAGAAGCCAATGATCTTGAGGAGCAGCTTATGTCTGCGCTGGAAAGAAGCACCATCTTCAAATACAGATTTATTCAAGTTGCAAAGCGCTTTGGAGTGATAAGCAGGCATGCAAAGTTTGACCAGATGAACATAAACAGGATGATTACAGCTTATGCCAAAAGCCCAATATACAAAGAAACTGTGAGAGAACTTATGACAGACAAGATGGATCTTGTAAAAGCAAGGGAGACGTTAGATGCGATAGCTCAAGGAAAAATAAAAATCATGTCTGAAACAGGTTTGAGTTATTTAGGAGAGTTGGGGCTTGTCCACAAGTTCAGAGAAGTTATGAAGCCAAGAATGCCTGACTCTGAAATATTCGAGGCGTTCAAGAAAAGACTGCTCAGCACAAAAGTAAAGCTCGTGTGCATGAACTGCAGACAATACGCAAAAATATTAAGAGTAGGAGAAATAGAAGACCAGCCTGAATGCACGCAGTGCACATCAAGGCTTATAGCTGTAATGAACAAACGGCAGGACCGTATGGGACTGATAAAGAAAAAATTTGCAAAGAAAAAGCTGACAAAAGAAGAAGAGAAAGAACTAATTTCTATACGGCGTACTGCAGATCTTTCTATTGTGTATGGGAATCGTGCGGCCATTGCCTTGGCAGGCAGAGGAGTAGGCCCACAGACTGCAACAAGAATTTTAGCCAAGCGCCACACAGACCGGGACAAGTTTCTGAAAGACATCCTAACAGCAGAAAAAGAATTCGTCCGCACGAAGATTTATTGGAAATAGCTTTAAATATTTGATATTAGATAAGATATCTATAATGATATGTGATAGCCATGTTGAACGTGCATTACAAGGGTCTGAGAATAGAACCTACACTTGCAGGCACAAGAGAACTGCTAAAGCATGATAAAGACCTGACAGATGTTTTGGAAATACTAAATGAAGGTTATGAATGCAGTGCGTCGAAAAGAAAGGAAAATATCATAGAAAGATGTATACGGAGAAATGAAAAGGAGTTCAAGGTTGTTGTTGGTAAAACGAAAGTAAAATTTCAAGACGGGTATGAAGAGGACGTATGGCGATTAATACATTTTGGCATTGTGACATTCAAAAAGAGGTGATTAATAATGAGAGATTTGTGGGATGCTGAACACAGGTGTACAAACTGCAATAGTATAATGAAAAAAGACAATATGTCTATTGAAGGCATGGAAATAAGAGCATGGAAATGCAGCAAATGCGACGAGATAGTGTTACACCCTGAAGATGCGCAAAAGATGCTGGTTTTCAACAAGATTAAAAAGGGCATATCTGTAAAAGTTGGCATGCTGGGAGAATCGTTGGTAATAAGGTTTCCAAAAGAAGTTGCAGATTTTTATAACATAAAAAAAGGCGGGGAAGTTGTAATAAAGGCTGACAGCAAGAAGAAACTTGAACTGGACGTAAAAAACTAACTGCCATGACGCCCTAGAAAAGCGCCACACAGACAGGGACAAGTTCCTGAAAGACATCTTAGAAGCTGAAAAACTATTTGTTAAAACTAAAATCTACTGGAAATAAAATCAAAGCAAAGCAGCAAGATATCCTCTTAATTGAGCTCTTTTATCTGATCCTAAATATCTACTGCTTACAACAACATAATTAACATTGTCCTTGACTTCTGCCAGCTCACCTAAACCTGTAACTCTGCTTTGTGAACCTCTGTCTGTGGTGTCGATCCTTATGCCTGTAACGAGCTTCTTTATCGGCAGTCCATAGATTCTAGGGTCTTTCAATCTCTCTGCTTCGAGAACCATTGCATCAAATCCACCCTCAACGGCTACTTGACCAAGGTTGTATATCACGTCATCCATTGTTTCTCCTCTATACATTTTCCGCGCTTCTTCTGCTGGTATTTTTGTATGCGCTGTAAAAGCAACAGCCTCTATGCCACAATCATGTAAAAGTTTTGCATACTTTTTTAGTATTGTAGGTCCAAGACCGGCCATAACGGTAATTTGACTAACAGGAAGAACAGATGGCGGCCTTATAACTCTTTCAACAATTCTCTCACCAGTATCAGCACCATGACCAATTTTAAGATCTGCAAAAACATCACAGCCATATTCATCTCCGTATCTTCTATGTCTCGGGTCTACTGTTCCTGTAAGCAAATCTTCATTAATTTTTGCGCCTATTCTATTTCTAACAAAATCTTCTCCAAATTCTGATTTCAAAAAACCAAGCGTATCTAAACCAGTTTCAATTGCTTCGTCGTCTGTTTTGTAATCCAATGCTAGGAAAAATTTTTCAACCATCTTAATCACTCGAAATAAACAGAAAATCTTTATAAGTCTACCTTGTTCCAGCCAGTGCTGCCAGATCAGGCAATATTTCCCTCGTGAAGCTCCATGGATCTCTTAGCCAATAACCAACTGTTTCATTTTGGCCGCCAGAAATATACCCCATAGATTGGGCTTCATTAAAAAATGGCACTCCTTCAACCAAATACAAAGCATCTGTCTGCAGTCTTCTTAGTCGTTCAACACCTACAGGATGCCTGTAATCAAATACACATCCTTCTACTATCCTAACGCCATTATCAGAATCGTAGTGACCCAACCTTCTGTAAATATTTGTTGCGTTTTGTGTTGTTTCTGCAGAAGTTCTTAATTCTTCAAAACAAAAAACTGCTGCTGTCTCTTCTGGCGAGGGCATCAAACCTTCAACACAATCTGAAAATCTTGCACCCTTGTCAATTGCCTCTATAGCTTTTCTTGTTTCCCTTGCATAAGGTGTGACAGGCCAAACTTTGTCACCCAAAACTTCTCTCGCCTGTTTTGCTGTCTCATCACCTATCCATACACCTCCTGTCATGTTCGGCACAATGACCAGATATCCATCTTTTTCTAGGGGATGTTCTTCTAAATAACTTTTAATTGCAAAAGCCATTTGTCTGCCAAAAAGTCTTCTAACGTCATGATGCGTTAACAAACCTTTTACTCTCAGGTAAGAAGGTCCAACGTGTCTGTCAATACCAATTTTTTCAAGACCTTCATAAACATCATGAGGCATAAGTCCTTCTTCATGCATAGTATCTGCCTGACCTGAATATCGGAATGTACCTTTTTTTCTTATTGTTTCACGATCTCTTACTTCCACCAATTTTGTACCTGTTCTATTTGTTATTTCAAAAAGAAGTTCTGCCAATAATTTTGCTGATGCTTGTGGAGACAATTCAGATCCAAATCCTTCAATAATTTCTGGCTTACTCATTATCTGATCAATTATCTCAATTTGACTTTCTGGCATTTTTATCTATCTGTCTTTTTGTTTCAACCGGTATATATAATTTCTGATCTTACAGTAAAAATATCATTTGGACTACAAGTAAATTACAAATTATTATTTCCTGAACATTAAATAAATTGCTTGTTTAATCTTCACATGCTTCAAAACTTTGACAGTCATGTTGCTTATGTGATAGCAGCACACAGAGACCACCCAAAGGAGCCAAGAAACGCTTACAGAAGATGGGACTTAGCTACTCCATATAGTGCTCATCCAATCTGGTGTGCAACTACAATCCTAACAGAAACTTCTTTGCCACAAGACCTTAGAGAAGAGGGTGCGCTTGCTTTATTATACCATGATGTAACAGAAGATACAACAACAGAACTTCCAGAAGACCTTCCATCAATTGTACTTGAAGACGTTAATGACATGACATTTGAAACCTCTGCTGCAGAACTAACTCAACTATGGACTAGAAAACCTAAAATAAGACTGTTTAAGGTATATGACAAAGTTTCTAACTGGCTTGATAGCATATGGATGCAAGAACGGGGCTCAGCATATATAGATGAAAGAAAAGCTTTCGCATTAAGACTTGTTGAAGATGCTGAAAGAAATTATGGAACACTGAATGTAGTAAAAATCGGTAGGGCTGTTCTTGTATGAACTGGAAAAAATTTGAAAGGGAAATAGACTTACTATACAGTAAAATTGACTACAGGCCTGATGTTGTTGTTGGCATTGGAAGAGGCGGGGTTATCCCTGCGCTTTTGCTGGCGCACAGGCTTGATGTGAAAGAAATGTATTTTCTAACAGTCAGAAAAGAAGGTGACAAGAGAGTTGTCAGAACAGAAATAACTACTCCACTCGAAGGAAGAAATATTTTATTAGTTGAAGACATGCTTGAATCAGGCAGAAGTTTAATAGTTGCAAAGGAATATCTGCAAGGGAGAGGTGCAAATATCAGGACTGCAGCGCTTTATTCCACTGCAGACGCAGAAATTATCCCTGACTTCTATATAAGAAAATTGGACGCAGTTGTACACTTTCCTTGGGAACGTTGATTTGGAACACTAGCTCTTTTTGTAGATTCATGTTATTTTTATATATGGCTTCTGTTATTGAAAGGGCTGGATTTGACTTGTCGCTGCGATCTCCAAGATTTTTCAGAAATGTTGTCAGACCTGAGCTTTACAGACGTTATGGAAGAGCCACAGACGCCGAAGGCGTCATTCGATACGATCCTGAAAAAGTTCATGAGGCTGTAATGAGGCAACTGCCTGAATTCAGAGAAATTTTGCAAAGACACGATCTTCCCAGACAGTTTCCTGAACTTGACGTTGAGATTAAAGGGAAAAAATTTGTTCCTTTCGGAACTGCAGCTGGAATGGACAAGAACGGAGATGTGTTGGACGAATTTTCATACGTATTTGGATTCCAAGAATCTGGAACAGTAATTGTTCCAGTAAGGGTAGGCAACAAACAGCCGCGTGTTGCAGTTAATGCGGGCGACGAGAATATGTATAATGCCCAGGGCTTTCCCAGCAAAGGATTGGAATATTTTGCAAGAAAAATAAAAAGCTACAGAGAATCCGGCGGAACTGCCACAATTTATGTAAGCATTTGCGGTTTGCCACAAGAAAGCAATTTCTTTGCGCATAATGACGAACTTAGAATACTAATTGACACACTCAACCCATATGTTGATGGATTTGTCTGGAACCCGTTTTCTCCAAATACAGATGCCCTCAAGAAACTGAGAACACCGTCAATATTTTATGACACAGCGTATCTAATGCGAGCCCTTTGCGGAGATAAGCTTCTTCTTGTCAAGATGGGGCCATACGAAGAAGACCAAAAAGAAAACTGGCTTTTTTTGGCAGATCCATGGATCAGCGGGAAAGGCGACGGGTTTGTTGTAGTAAACACATTTATGGTTCCAAAAGAACAAGTTGTTTCTGAAACATGGGATTGGCCACACTGGTCACTCAACTGGTGGTATTCACGAGAAGATAAGCCTATACCAGAATGGGGCTATGGCTCTGCAGGAAAGAGCGGAAGATTTCTTGCGCCATACAGAATGAGAGCAATCAAGGACTTGAGAGAAGCTTACTTTGGAGAAGACATAATAATATTTGCAACCGGCGGAATATTTGACGGGGATGACGCTTACAAAACTTTTCTTGCAGGCGCAGATGCAGTTGAAGGCTACACGCCTTACACGTTTTATGGATTGGGCCTTGCAAAAGAACTTATGTCGGATGTTTCTTCTAGGATGCAAAAAGACGGATACAAATCATTGCAAGAACTGAGACTGAGCAGACCAAGAAGAGAAATAGAAGCAAGACTAAGAAGACATTAAGCAGCCCAGCCGAGCTGTTCTGCAATTTCCTTATATGGATCGAACGGGTAATCTTTTCTTCGATCGACAAGCTTTCGTCTTTTCCTTTCTACAGGCAGATTGAAGCGGCGGGCTGCATTATTGAATGTAAGCTCTTCTATCTGCCTGTCTGTAAAATCATTTCTACGCAGATATTCTTCAAACAAAGGCCACCAAGCTAGTCCTGGTATGCCAGAAGCATATGGCGGGCCTGTTTTTTCATCAAGCGTATGCGGCGCATGATCTGTTTCTATCCAGTCAATTTTCCCTTGACGAAGATATTCAGGCAATTTTTCCTGTGATTTTCTGCTACGGAGGGGAGGGTTCATCTTCCACAAATTTCCGTCCGACCTTTCCATTTGGTCTGAATTGTATATGAAATGGTGAGGACATACACCACAAGATATGTCAACACCAATTTTTTTGGCATCAGTGACAATGTCTACAGATACTGGTGAAGATATGTGAGAAATATGCAGTTTTCCCCTGAATCCTGTTTCAACTGCAAGCTCCAGTTGGTCTTTTATTGACTGGACTTCTGCCTCTTCAGGTCTTGCATTGCAATGAGTTACAGGATTTTCTGGCATCCACAAATCGGGTTTTAACAGAGATTCTTTCTCTGCATGTATTACAAAAACTCCGTCATATCCTTCTCTTGCTAGTGTTTCATAAACCCTGGCTTGGTCTTCTGATTCAACCACTCCTAAATTTCCGACAGAATGACCAGCATAAAACTTCATGCCGGCAACTCTTGGAAACAGTTCTCGATAAACACCAATAGCTCGTTTTACCTGCTCAGGATCTTTTGTAAGACCCATAAATAATGAATAGAAAACGTTCCGCGTGTCTCTTGGAAGAAGTGCCAAATAAATTCTTGCTATTGCTTCACTGCGCGTAGTCACAGGCGGGTCTGTATTTGGCATGTCTATAACAACATCTACACCAGAGTCTCTCGCAACCCTAAGTCCGTGAAGTATTGTTTCTTTATATCTCTGGTTTCTATCTCTTAAATGAACATGTGGATCAAAGTACATTCCAGTTCTATATCAGCAATTTATTAAAACTTTAGAATTCAATGCCTTCTTAACAGCTCTTTTGACTATCCTTCCAGGATGGATTGTCATACGTCGACTTTAACTCTACTTTCGGAGGTACTCTTTATTACTCTTCCTTATTTTCGAGGTATAGCGCTATGTGTTTTGCAAATGTATCAAAGTCGCTTATTTCCTTCAGGTTTTTGTAAACTTCAACAACTTCTATGCCTTCGTACATATGAACAAGGATGTTTCTGAAGCCTCCAGCAGGCGCAAACTTCTTTGCAAAAGCCTTTGGCAGAATGCCGCCTTCGCCTAAAATTTCTATAACCTCCTGGTGTTTCTTCGGTTTTCTCAAGCCCTCGTGCGCTATAATCATTTCCCCTACTTCAAGCGCTATCTCTATGGAAAGTTGAAGATAACGCTCAACAGCACCCCTAAGTTTTTTGTCTTGCTTCAGTTGCTGCAGCGTGCACGATGACATGTCTCTGAGATTATCAACGTATTCTTTCAGATATTTCATCTTAATATAAATTTCTTTTTTCATACCAGTCCCTTTTTTGCTATTCTTGCCAATCCGACACGTGCCTGAAGGCGTTCATGATACTCTTCATCAAGAAAATTACGCATTGTGACATATTCAAAATCAGTTCTTTCTGCACTGTTTTTTATTACAATACCCTCTTTAATTACATTGAATTGCATAAGCAGAGGAGCGTCATTTAACACTACTACATCTATATGTCTGCCTTTAAAACCGGATATATTTTTAATTGCCTTGCATTTCTTTAATGTTCCATTCCTGATGAAAACCGCTACATCTATATCGCTTAAGGCGCCTGCTTTGCCGCGGGCAACAGAGCCAAAAACATAGGCAAAACTAATTGACTTGTCTTTCTCCACAGCCTTCTTAATCATTTCTACCTGTTTTTGCATAATAGACCTTATCCACAGACTTATTAATCTTATTGCCAATGGATAGAAATGAAATGCCTTATTTAATGGCATTTTCTTCAATGGTGATTAAAATCGAGAAAGACTATACGCGGACTTCGCCAAAAATAGCTGACGCAGGGAAGCATGAGCATTCGCATGCTCATATAGAAGAAGAAAGAGAAGATGAACTGAAAGATAATAAAATAGAAAATGATGATTATTCTGATTTTATCAAGGCCGGCAAGATTGTAGGGGAAATATTAAAAGAAACGGAAGAATTTGTGAAGCCCGGGGCAAAGCTGCTTGATATTGCAAACAAGATAGAAAATATGATAAGGGGAAAGGGCGGGGAGGTTGCTTTCCCTGTAAATCTTTCACTAAATACGATAGCCGCTCACTACACACCAACTTACAACGACGAGACCATCGTTACTGAAAAAGATGTGTTGAAAGTTGATATAGGCGCGCACTCTGACGGCTGTGTTGCAGATGCTGCACGGACTTTCTGCTTTAACCCTGACTATGACAAGCTTACAGAAGCTTCAAAAAAAGCATTGGAAGAAGCGATAAAGCTTTGCAAGCCTGGCGCATTGATAAGCGATATTTCTGCTGTCATAGAGGATACGATAACAGGATACGGCTACAAGCCAATACAAAATCTTACCGGACATGGTGTTGGCCAATATATCGTCCACATGGAGCCGACAATTCCTAATATAAAACATAAATCCGGGAAAACATTAGAAGAAGGGATGATCATAGCAATAGAGCCGTTTGCGACCGATGGAAAAGGCCATGTAAGAGACTCGCAGCCTATCCAGATTTACAGAATTTATGGTATGCCTACTGTAAGAGGGCCTGAAGCACGAAAATTGACAGAAATGTCTGTCGAGTGGATGGGGCTGCCGTTTGCTGAAAGATGGATTAGGATGGAAAGCCAGTTCAAGGTCAGGATGGCGCTGAAAGAACTGAGAGACAGAGGAGCCCTGCACGAATATGCGCCACTGAAGGAAGATTCAAACGGCATGGTATCGCAGCACGAGCATACAGTCATAATAAAAGACGAGCCTGTTGTTGTAACTAAATTCTAGTATTTATAATTTGCCACTCAAAATAGATGTTTGTAGCAATTCTATTGCGGCTGATAACATGCCTTCGACAAAAAAACCAGAAAGAAGAAAGAAAACAGCTAAGCGGTGGAGATTATATATGGAAAATGAAATTGCTTCCAGCCAGAAAGAAACAAAGCAAAAAATTCCTGATGCAATAGACCATTTATTTGATGCGTTGGACATTGAAGCGAACGGGGCGATAAAAAAAACTGACCTGTTTCAGGCTCTTGCCCGTCATGGAATCTTAGAGGATGACGCAAGAATAAAAGAAACAATCCAGTCGCTTGACAAATTAGGCGACAGCAAAATATCGCCAGAAGCATTCAGAAAGTCTGTGGGCCAAAACATAACACTAATAGAAAAGGCCATGACCGGCCAGCTTATTATTCCTGACTTTAACAACTTTAACAGTTTCATCACCAACATATATAACAGGACAATTTTGAATACGGACGGCAATGTATCAGACCATATACCAGAGTTGTCAGCAGACCCAGAGCAGTATGCTGTTTCCATCTGCACGATTGACGGCCAGCGCCTTAACATAGGGCCTTACACTGCTGCACTAATAGCAAGATCTGTCTGCACGCCAATCAATTATTGCATTGCACTTGATGAGCTTGGAGAAGAAGAAACCCACAAACATGTTGGCAGGGCGCCAAAAGAAAAAGGCTTTCATTATCTTATGCTGAACAATGATGGATTGCCTCACAACCCTCTTGACGCCAGCGGGGCGCTTATGGTTTCTTCGCTAGTCAAACTTGAACTTGAGCCTGCCAAAAAATTCAATGCTATATTGGATACATGGGCAGCCATGGCAGGCGGAATAAGACCCGGGCTTAATAAAGGCGCAATTTTATCTGAAAAAGGAGTTTCTGACGCAGAATACACGCTTGCATATTTTATGCGGCAAAATGGTTTATTTGCAAAAGGTACAGACATAAACGAGATCCTTAATCTTTATTTTTCCTGCCTTTCCATAGAGACTACGACAGAAGCACTGTCTGTCATAGCATCAACACTTGCAAATGCAGGCATATGCCCAAAGACCGGCGAAAAAGTACTCAAACCAGAGACTGTGAAAAACTGCCTTTCCCTTATGTATTCATGCGGCATGGAACAATACTCAAGCGAATTTGCTTTTTCAGTGGGGCTTCCGGCTAAAAGCGGAATTTCAGGGGTTATTGTGATAGTTGTTCCAAATGTGATGGGCATTGCTATTTGGTCTCCACGAATAAATGACCATGGCATTTCTGTAAGGGGGCTGGATTTTTGCCGTAAATTTATTCAAAGATTTAATTTTCACAATTATGACAGCCTTATCAAGACGCCTGAAAAAATTAATCCAAGGCTCACCAAAAATGAAATACGAATGAAAGGCATCATGGCGCTTGTCGAAGCTGCGAGCCGCGGCGACCTTTTTGAAGTGCAAAGGCTGGCTTCCACAGGGATAGATTTGAATGAAGGAGATTATGACAACAGAACTCCAATACACCTTGCAGCTTCTGAAGGCCATATTAATGTTGTAGAATTTTTTATATCGAAAAATGTAGATGTCAACCCAAAGGACAGGTGGGGAGGGACGCCTCTTGCTGATGCAAGACGCGGAGGTTATGAAAAAATAATCGCTTTGTTGGAAAAACACAATGCAAGAGATTAGGTGAATGAAATGACACTAGCGTATGAAATGAATGATGCTTTGGGTATCTGTTGGGCTGCAGCGCAAGGCGACTTGCAGGAGCTGCAGCGCTTGGTTGCCAGCGGTGTTGACCTTAATGCTGCTGATTATGACGGCCGGACAGGCTTGCATCTTGCAGCTTCTGAAGGAAAATATGAAGCGGTAGTTTTTCTTGTTAACAAAAAAGTCAATATAAACTTCAAGGACAGGTGGGGAGGGACGCCTCTTGCTGATGCAAGACGCGGCAATCACAAGAAAATCATAGAATTTTTAGAAAAGCATGGTGGTAATGCTTGAAAGAGAAGGTAAAGGTATTTGTCCTCAACACAGGAGGCACAATAGGCTCTATTGGAAAACCCCTTCGCCCGGCGAAATCAGCTGCAGAACTTGTCGAAGGCGTGGTAGCCCCTAAAGAAGTAGAGCTAGCTCTGGCAGATTTTAAATATTTGCGCGATTCTACTGACATCCTGCATTCAGAAAGACTGATGATGGCAAGGCAGATCGCGTCTGTTTATAAGAAGCATGACGCCTTCGTTATATTGCACGGCACTGACAGCCTGGCCGAGAGCGCTGCTGCATTTTGCATGTTTTTCAAATCAACATTGCAAAAGCCTTTGATTATCATTGGCGCCCAAATGGCAAAGGACGAGCCTGGCTCTGAGGCAGTCTTCCAGCTTTCAAACACACTTAGGGTTGCTTCAGCTTTTCATCGCAATGGTGTAGTAGGCGTTTATAATGTCTGCATTGGCGACGTTTGGGACGGAAGCAGGCTGAGAAAGCGCTCTGAATCCAACTTTAATGCTTTTTACACACCCGGAAGATATCCTGTTGCAAAGGTTTGGCCGCGCATACACTTTGACGAAGGACTTCGTTACAAAGACCCTGTTTTTGCTGTTCAGGATATCAGAATAGACTCTGCGCTTGAGAAGAATGTTGCAACGCTAAAAGTTTCTGCTGACACGCCTCCATGGATAGCCATGGACCTCATCAGAAATGACCGCATAAAAGGCATAATACTTGAATGTAAAGGCATAGGAGGAATCCCGCAGCGCGAGTGGAGTGACAGCAAATACGGCACTACATATTCATGGATCGATGTTATTGGAGCTGCCACTGAAGCCGGAATTCATATAGGCGTTCTGTCGCCCTTTGATGACGGACGAGTGCTGCTAGGCAGGTACGAGCTTGGGCAGCTTGCAAAAGAAGCCGGAGCCATCAGCATGGAAAGCTTAACCCCTGACATGGCCGACATAAAATTCAGGCAAGCCATTGCTTTGTTTCCAGAAGACAGGGAAAGGATTCAAAAATTCATCTCAACTAACATAATAGGAGAGCTGCTTACAGGAAAAGAAGACGAAGGCATTGAGTAAATATTCTAGGTTATTTATAGATTTCTTGCATAAAGTAAGCTATGGCTAAACCAATTAAATTCAAGTATAATAAAGCGAAGTTTGACGAGCCTGAATTAGAGGAAGCCTGGCAAAAAGCTATGATATCTGCAAAAAAAACAAGACTAAATTTAAATATTGACAAAATCTTTTGGATGCTTTATTAGCAGACCAAGTTTTGATTCTAAAGTTTTATTACCTATAAGCATTGCATCAAGTGTTATGAATATGTCTGCACCAGCCCTTTTGGCACAAACAAGATGCTCTGTATCTAACTCATCAAGCCTAGCTTCAATGTCCATTAATTCATGCATTAACGAGCAATCTAATTTATTAAAATGTAAAAAATTCTAAACTTTCTTTTCGTAAAAAGCGGTTTTCCTGTAATCTTCCTGCTGCTCAGCCACAAGCTTGAAACCCAAGTTTTCGTAAATTTTCCTTAGTTTAACTACTTCAGAATTTGTATCTGCCCTCAAAAGCCTAACATTATTTTCTTTAGCAAGCTTTCCTGCAAAATCAATCATAACTTTTGGCATTTGCTTGCCTCTAAAATCTTTGCTTACACACAGCCAATGAATGTAAAGAGCAGGCTTTGGTGTATTTTTATCAACATTTTTCCAGTCTTGGGCGCTCTGACTCATCTGCAAAATTGCCGCTGCAGCAGGGTTACTGTCAACTAAAACGCAATAAAATTCATCCGTCTTTGCATATTGCACCAAGAATTTTTTGTTAAGATTTTTCAAGTCCCACCATTTTGAAATTGGAATACCTTCATATTTCATCCATCTGCTAGCATTTTGCATAACAGAAATTGATTTGTCAATATCCTGGATAACTTTCATGGAAGTCTTCATTGAGAAAATCTTGAACTTATCTATAT
>JACQNW010000095.1 GCA_016202845.1 Candidatus Aenigmatarchaeota archaeon | reverse complement strand
CCTTCTAACTCCGTCAATTATGTATTTTTCACCATTTTTTATGAAACATTTTTCTTTGGTTGATAATGTCTGGAAAGCCCTATCAAACGCTTCATCTGAAAAAGGCTCTGAAGTGACACTTACAATACTTTCCCCCAACCCCTTTCCTTCTCCTTCAAAAAATATATCAGCGCCTTCCTTTAACTCTACATCCAAACATCTGGCTGCTTCGCAAATCTTTGGCTCATGTTCTCCAAGGAACCTTTTTGCTATATATTTTGCAAAATCATTTTGCAGCAAGCCGTATCCAGCAACTGAAATGCTTCTTATCTCTGCATAAGCCTTGGAACCGCCTTCATGGTCGCTCAGGATAAATGCAAGTGCCAGCGAATCAAGCTTCATTTTATCCAACCCTCTGCAACAGGATATCTCTCAAGCTCGCGGGTAACTATCTCTGCTATTCTAAAATCCACGGCTATGTCTGTTGGCGGCTCTAAAGATGCGCAGCCTATATCAGTAAGTACTATACTGCCTGCTTTATAGGCGCCTATAATGGCGTCTGAGAACCTTTCTGCCATGTTTGGAGAAGTTGTTGCGTATTCAACAAATCTTTCCAGGATAAATTCATATGCAACTGGAATGGGGAATGCCCCCACTAAAGCTGAGACCATTATGACGTCGTCTTCCAGGTAGTCCATTTTATCATTATTATTACAATCTATTTAAACACATATATTTTAACTACTTTTAAGTGAAATATTATATTTTAAAGTCTAGCAGCCAAATATAGCAATGGATTTCCCTGAGGGCTTTGAGGAACTGGTAAAAATGGTTGTCAAGGAACAGCCTATTATTGCCGCTAAAGCTGATGGCGACCTATGGGAAAAGTGGCTTAGAATTATTTTCATGGGTGGCAGACGATCTGATGCTGAAGTCAGCTATCTTATTGAGCAGATGAAGACTATAACAACATTGGAGCATGTCAACAGCAAGAAAGGCGAAGAATTACAGCTGGAAATAAACAGGGCTATTCAAAAGGCATTGGACAGCGAAAAAGACGAGTATTTGCAGGAGATGCTAAAAGAGCTCCAGAACGACATTTTCAGAATAATGGCCTCGATAAAAGGAAGTGCCAGGTACTTTGTGAAGAATAAAGTTTCACTAAAGTGGCTCAATGAACGCACGTCAGACAAAGACAAGACATGGGAGCTCATAGAAGAGCTTGTGGAAGACGAGGATGTTTCCAACATAAAGTGGACAAAGGTGATTCTTTGGATGCATTCTGTGGGAAAAGGCGGGGATTTTATACCGCCTACGCGGCAGGTCAAGGATTTTGTCAACAAAGATATTGGCCCGTACTACAGGTATTATGAGGATGACAAGTATTTCATGAAAAAAGGCCAGGAACTGGCAGAAGAAATTAGGAAATCTGTCAAAAACTCAACCGCCCGTGATGTAAGCAAGGCTATTTTTTATTACAGAAGCATGAAAGGCATGTTTGGCGGCAACCCCAAGTTTTTCACGCCAAAATTCCTCCTGTTGTTCATGAAAAAATACAAGCTTACCCTGAACAAGCTTGCAGGCATGATGGCAGACCTGAAGAAAAAAGAGAAATTGTTTAAGATGCTTAATCCAGAATAAATATAAACTTTTCTTTTTATAAATAACTGTTACAATCTGGACCAATATCGTTTTGTGATAATCCAGCAACTATATTTAATGCGCTTTGTAGATCTGCGCTACGCAGTACATTTTCTCTTCTTGCAAATATTCCAGAATAAAACTGTCTGCTAACTCGAGCGCCTGAGACGTAACTACCATGGTTATTATAAACACATATGCGGGCTGCAGGATCTCTTTCATCGCCATTAACTAGAGTTACTGTGCCGTATGGAGTTTCATGTTTTAACATACCATTTGTATATTCCCATGCAGTAGGTTCAGTGTTTTGCACAGAAGCAATTAGTTCCTTTTGCAATCTATCAAAATCGTCTTGCATATCTTACTTATGAATTTGGAAGTATTTAAACGTATATATTTATGTCACTTAGCAGTAATAATAAGCCACCTGAGAACATACGGAAAACTGAGTCAGCCACTAAAGAAGTTCGATAAATTCTTCAACAGTCAGCCCAGCTTCTTTTATCAAATCATGCAACAAGCCTTTTGATATTTCTCTGTGGTTTGGCACAGACAGTCTTCTGTGAGGTTCATTTACATGCCTCAAAATTATATGGCTGCCTGTCTGATGATCAGGCCGATATCCTATTTTAGCAAATGCCTTTACAGCTTCTTTTCCAGAAACAACAGGCAGCTTAGGCATGAATCTCAACTGTTTCTTCGCTTATTGAAGGCGGCACAGGCTCGTTGTGTTTCTTCAAGCTTTCAATATAGCCCTCTATAGCATCTCTGATATTTTCTATGGCTTCTTCCCGCGTTTTACCCTGTGATAAACAGCCTGGCAATGCAGGGCATTTTACAATAAACATGCCATCTTCGTCCTGCTCTATTACTATCCGATATTTCATTCCGTTTGTGGCTGACATAGTTGTATTTCACCTTCTACGCTTTTAAGGTTGATACCTCTGGAAAAGAAATTAATAAGATACTGCTGACCTTTGCAAAGCTTCCCGTCTCACAGCACCACGATAGGCAGTACGAACATTAGCGTATGTTATAGTATCTTCTCGGCTTAATTCATGCTCTTTGGCGTAACACTCAATAGAATCTTTTAGACCTTTTAACCTACCAGACCGCCATGTTCTTAGTACTTCAAAACTTCTTTCTCCGAAAACACTATCTTTCATTTGGTTCACCTTCCAACAAAATCTATTATTGCAAAACTGAAATGGCAATAAAATTTATTTGAATTCGCTTATGTTGTATCTTTTTGGACTGCACTTCGGGCTGCCTGTTCCTATTACTTCAGATGACCTGTGGTCAGACGGCTCTGAAATTCTTCTGGTTTTGCTGATATCAAAAGCCCTGAAAATAAACTTGTCGTCTATTTCATTGAGAATAATCCATTTTCTGCCGTCAATAACTTTGACTGGCAAGTCCACCATTTACTCAACTTCCTTCAGGCCTCTTGATTTTAATTTTTCCATTATAAT
>JACQNW010000093.1 GCA_016202845.1 Candidatus Aenigmatarchaeota archaeon | reverse complement strand
TAACAGTAGGCTTTCATTGTTTTATATGGAATATTTGCAATCTGAGAAATTTTTTTCTGTGTTAATTCAGACTTATTAATTAGATGTTTTAAAATAGGTTTAGCGTCCCCGTTCTTAACGTACAAATTTTCGTTCAGAAAATCTAGAAAGTAAGCAGGCTTCGTATTTAGTGATATTTTGGATGCCATGCCAATCAAATCGCCTTTTTTGACTTCGTTTAAGGGCTTCCAGATAGGTTTATTCCGACTTATCAAAACAGGATGCTCTGGTGTTGCCAAAAGTTCTCTTCCAGCAGCTTTGATTTTAATGAATGTGTCTGCCTCACGTTTGAATTTTTTTAATATCTTATTTTGTTTTATGTTAAATGTTCTTTCTTCCAATGTTAGAACATTACTGCCACCCTTTTCTACTAAATCTCCTATTTGCATTTGAGATCCGTCATGCATCAAAATCTGGGAGTTGTAAGGAACACACATTTGCTGCACTTCCAGTACGGGCAGATAGCCAGATCCAAATTCACTGTCATATCGTTTTGTATCTCTTATAAGAACAGTATGCGCAGGCAAATTCATTCCCATGGCCAAAGTTGGTGTAGCCGTGAGGATTTTTATTTTTCCTTCTTTGAATGCATCTTCTATCAGCTTCCTCTGCTTAATGACAAGCCCGGCATGATGAAATGCAGTGCCTTGTCTTACACAATTTGCAAGTCTTTTGCACTGTTTTGTCGGAACAGCCAGCGCAGATTCAATTTCATCTGCTATTTTATTGAGCTCATCATCTTTTCTGATCTTGATTTTTTCCGCTGTGGCTTCTGCTGACCTGCGTGTTGAGACAAAGATAAGGGCCTGCTTTTCTCCCAGAATGTTGTTGACAAATACAAGGTCGCTATCACCAGAATTTTCTATGCTTTCTTTTTCATTCTCAATTTCCAGTGTATGGCCGCCATCGTCTGGATAAAGCGTTCCTTTTTCCAGTTTTATTGGCCTGTAATCTGATTTCACAAGCTTGGCGCCCAGCCATTCTGCAATCTCTTCTGCATTGCTTATGGTTGCAGAAAGTGCAAGGATGTGAGGCTTTGCTTCCATGAGTCTTGTAAGTACAACTTCTAATGTTGGACCTCTTCCGACGTCATTTATCAAATGAATTTCATCTGCTACGATCAAGGAAATATTTGGCAGTACATTGTGTCTTAGCAGAGAGTCAGCTTTCTCATTGCTTAATATGATAAGATCATAGCCAGAAAATTTTTCAACCTTGTCATAGTCCCCGGTTGAAACAGCTATTTTCAGGCCAAGCTGCTTGTATTTCTGAAAATCCTCATACTTCTCCCAGGCGAGAGCCCTTAAAGGGCACAAATATATAGTCTTGCCGCCTTTGTAAAAATTCCTCAGCAAAGCCATTTCTGCTATGAGTGTCTTGCCAGAAGCTGTAGGCGCTGCAACTACCAGATTGTTCCCATCGAGCAGGCCTTTGTCAAGGGCGGCCTTCTGTACCGGGTTGAAATAAGTAAAATTGCCCATTAGAATTTTCACTGCTTCTTCTGGAATATCTTTCATCACAAGGATTTGTAAAGAAGAAATTAAATAACATTACCTCTTCCTTTTCACAATATAATCTGCAAAAAAATGCAGCACTTCTCGCAGCTTTGGCGGCATCGAATCTGCAATTTGCTTTGCCTTATCCGAGTAATGTTCGGCTTTTTCCTGCGCATATTTTATTGATCCGTATTTTTCAAAAAGAGATTTTGCATATAATACATCGTCATTTGTTGTTTCTTCTACAGGCTTGTTAAGAATTTGAAGCAGTTTTTCTCTTTCATCTTTTGTGCACTTGCCAATGCAGTGGACAACCATCATGCTTCTCTTTCCCTCTTTTATGTCTCTGCCTGTTTCCCCCCTTCCCTTCCCTTCCGTGAGGTCCAGAATGTCGTCTGTTATCTGGAAAGCAAGGCCGAGCTGCGTGCCAAATTCCGCTATTCTGCTGGAAAGGTATTCTATGCCGGCTATTAAAGCGCCGCCTTTTATCGGCATGGTAAGGTACCTGCCTGTCTTCGCCGATACCATCTTCGTGTATTCTTCCTCTGTTGGGCTGTCGTTTGCCCTCAAATTCATGTCCATGGCCTGTCCTTCTGCTGTGACTAATGTGGTCTCGACAGCTTCATTGATGAGCTTCATGACAACAGCGTCTTTCACGCCCGCATAGCTGCATTTTAGGATTAGCTGAAAAACCTTGTGCGCCATGTAGTCGCCGATGTTGACAGCATGCGGCGCGCCGTACTTGACCCAGACAGCTGGCTTGTTTCTTCTGACGCGGTCGCCGTCCTGAAAATCATCGTGAACCAAGAGCCATGCGTGCGTGAGTTCGCATGCCGCTGCAAAAGGAACCGCCTGCTCAACAGAGCCGCCGAGAGCTTCGCAAGTCATTATGGCCAGAAGCGGCCGTATGCGTTTTCCGCCTGTTGACATGTGGTATTCTATTGCATCATGCAGGTTTGGCACTTCGCCTCTCAATGACTCATTCAACACATTGTCTACGAGCATTATCTTGTCTGCAAATGCATCAAGATTCATATCCATATAAGATGCTATTAGGCAAATGATAAAAGCTTATCGAGAATTTTGATTAACCCTATAATTGTCAAAGTTCACAATAAGGACTTTGGTAAAGAGTACCTCCGAAAGTGAAAACACAATAGCTTGCAATACGCTCAGGATGGGTTGTCTACGTTGGCTTTAACCCTACTTTCGGAGGTACTGGCAAATTTTCATATTATTCAAAGTCCTCTATCTTTATATCCAGCTTCTGCGCTATATAGAATATGCCAAAAGTGCCCGCAGAGGCCAAGACGAAGACCGGCGATGCTCACAAAAGAGTAAGCAGCGGAATACCCGGCCTTGACAAGCTTATCGGCGGCGGGTTTCTGGAAAATGACATTTATCTAGTGACGGGCGGCACAGGCACCGGCAAGACCCTGTTCTGCTGCCAGTTCCTCTGGGACGGCCTCCAGAAAGGCGAGACGTGCATTTATTTTTCCCTGGAAGAGCTGCCCGAGGACATTATCCACGATGCCGAGGTATTCGGCTGGGACTTCCAGAAATACATAGACAAGAAGAAATTCATCATCGAATACGCCGACCCGTTCGAAATGGCCGACCTCTCCTCACAAGTCAGGGAAAAGATAAAGCAGACCGGCGCAACGCGCGTCGTGGTCGACTCCACGTCCATATTCGGCATGGTCTTTGAGAAGGAGTCAGACCTCAGGAAAGCCCTCTACAACCTCATAAAAGCCCTCAAGAGCACAGGCACCGTAGTCCTCATGACCTCAGAAATCCTCGAGGACAGCAAAGCCCTCAGCCGCTTCGGCGTCGAGGAGTTTGTTGTCGATGGCGTGATCGTGCTTAGTTATTTAGGCGTTGGAGAAGTATCATCGCGTTCGCTGATGGTAAGAAAAATGAGAAGAACAGACCATGGAACTGATTCTTATATGCTAGGAATAACCAAAGATGGATTAAGTGTCAAGAAAGAAAAAGGCTTATAGTGATTATATATGTTTGGCATAGTGACCAAATTGCTTTTACACAAGCAGCTAGTTTTTGATAAAGGAAGAATCCAAATATTTGGCCGGTACAGTTCGCTTTTGCCATCAGATGCTTTTGTTAACATACAGAAAGAACTCGAACAAATAAACAAGGAAAATATAATATATTTTTCAGGAAAGTATTCTGGAAAGTTATGGTTCATAGAAATGAACAAAGTCTTTAAAATAAAGAGTCGTGATGTTATTAAGCTTGGAAGTGACATAGTAACATTAGCAGGCTGGGGAGAAGCTGTGCCAAAAAAAGATGACGCTAAAAATAAAACAGTTATTTTTAATTTAAATAATTCAATCGTGGCTAAATTTCACGGTAAATCAAATTATGCAATTGATCATTTTTTTAGAGGATTGTTGTGTGGTGCTATGTGTGTAATTTTCAAAACTGACATGGATGCAATAGAAACAGCTTGTGTAGCAAAAGGTGATAGAA
This sequence comes from Candidatus Aenigmatarchaeota archaeon, assembly GCA_016202845.1. GTDB lineage: Archaea > Aenigmatarchaeota > Aenigmatarchaeia > GW2011-AR5 > GW2011-AR5 > JACQNW01. The sequence continues at coordinate 300 of JACQNW010000093.1, read as the reverse complement.
AATGTGAGTTTGTGGTTAAGCCTAGCAAATCATTTGATTTTTCAGATCCTATTGTAAAGAAGCAGCTTAAGCCCTGACTATAATATTGAAATTAAAGCATAGATTGTTTCTATTAGTACAGCAGCAAACATATTAATTGAAACAAATTTAGATTGCGTTGTAATATTTTCATTAATTTTTAAGTTATTGTGAATAATATTTTTATTAATTAGAATATAGGTAAAGATAGAAAGTATAGAGGCATAGAGAAATTTTTTACTCAATAAACCTGTAATACTCAATACAAGCATAACACATAAC
>JACQNW010000087.1 GCA_016202845.1 Candidatus Aenigmatarchaeota archaeon | reverse complement strand
CATATAGTAAATCAAGTTATAATATCCAGATTTTTTACTTGGTTAACTATAACAACTTCTGTATGCACAAAAAAATATTTGAATTGTTAATCAAAATAAAGCTAAAAATTCTTCACGAGTCATTTTTGTTTGCCGTATTATTTCAAGAAGCGTGCCTTTATCTATTTCTTTATGAAGAGGAACAACAGTTGCACATTTTCTTCCTTCAATAAATTTTGTAAGAACAACATGATCCCCCTTTATTCTTGCTTGTTTCCAATCAGCTTTAGCCAAAGCCTTGATAACTTCAAGCCCTGATAGTACTGGTATTTTTGTCATTTGTCTTCACTTGAAAACTAGTAAAAATGATTTCTTCGCTGCTGACGCCTTCAGGAACGCCCATTTCTTCTATGTATAATTCAACTGCCTCTTTAAGATTTTTTAACGAATCCTCTATACTGTAACCTTGGCTAACAACATCTAACTCTGGGCATAGTGCAACATACTGTTTTTCTCCTTTCTTTATTATAGCCTTGAATTCCATATTAATCACAATTAGTAACAATTACACACTTATAAATATAAAAGGAGCAATGAAATTCTAGAGTTCTATCCCTGCTTGCCTGACTCCAAAGCCATTATAATCTTCATGAGAGCTTTCTCCATTAACCAACGGTATAGGCACTACAATTGCAAACGGACGGCCAGCTTGTAGGTATTTGGATCTGTCTCTGCCTCCAATTATATTTTCACAAACTGTCCTGGTATTGGAACCCGGATTAATCAGGCCTGCGTTGCCTGTCACAGGCATGAAATTTGGGTCAGAAAATAAGTGCCGTTCAAAAAATTCTGCTAAATCAGATGTGTCATGTAATAAGCGCTGTTTATCAATAAGATTCAAGTAATGTGCAGGAAGCATGTAAACAGGAGACCCGTTTGTATCAACTTCTTCTTTAGTAATAGTAAGGCAAAAATCAACTTCTTTTGGAAGGTCTGAGAGAGAAGTTCTGACAGCCAACGCTTCAAAGCCATCAGTGTCTTCTATGTCCGCAGCTTTTTCTGCTGGCCTGAAATACAAAAGGTCTGGCCCAAGTGTTGTATAAAATGCCCGTATGTAAAAATCATTAATTCTTCTTTCTTCTGTAACATCCTTGCCGTCTATTTTTATTTGTGTGTGTGAAGATCCAGGCATTTCAAGGCCAATTGTTTGGCCAACCTGGACAGGAGAAAAAGGCTTTGTAATAAAAAGTGGGTTTTGTGAATAATTACAAAAAGCAAAATCTAACTCTTCAATAGATCTTGAAGCAACAGACCTTTTATGTCCATCAATGTAAAATCCTTCACAGACAAGCCCGCGTCTTGCAAACCTGCTTCTTGTTTCAGCATATGCAGTAAAAGGGATGTCACCCAAATCAGCCATCATCAAATAAGATCTTCCTATCACTCTGGTTCCTGGAGAAATTACAAAAGGGTATTTTAATTCTTTTTTTGATTCATCAAAAAATTCAACTACCCGCACATCAACACTGCAAGGTCCTGCAGAAACAGCACTGTCAAGATCGATTTTTTTGCCTTGTGTTAAAGCCTCGTAGGATGGCATTATGGTAGCTTTGACACATTTTCCTGCTAATAGATGAGGGAAGTGCATGACCTCTGATGTTTCATCGCCCATTGATATAAGTTTGTGTACTTTAACCCTGTTAAAATCCTGCGGAACGTAAAGCATTCTTGTGGGTTAAATAAAGTCCTTAAAAAGCTTATTTATTCTGAGAGCAATATTTCTTTATGCCGGTAGATTTCAAGTTTCCTGATGTTGGCGAAGGGATAACAGAAGGAGAGCTTGTTGAGCTGAAAGTAAAGGAAGGCCAGATGGTAAAGGAGCATGATGTTCTGCTTAAGATAGAGACAGACAAGGCTGTTGTAGACATGCCTTCTCCTGCATCTGGAACGATTCTGAAGATTTATCATAAAGTTGGAGACACTGTAAAAGTTGGGGAATCTTTGGTAACAATAGGAAAGCCGGGAGAAGTCAGCCAGCAGTCAGCAAAAGAACAGCCTGTAACACAAATCTCTGAACGCACATCAACTTCTGTAATGGGCGAGCTGGAAGATGCCGACGCTCCTGAACGCAAAAGCACTCAGGCAGATAAGCCGATTATTGCAACAGAATTGTCGGGCCCTGCCAAACATGCCGCTGCCAAGATGCAGGAAAATAAAGAAATTTACCCACAACATGCTTTGGCAACGCCATCTGTAAGGAGGCTGGCAAAAGAAATTAATATAAATTTGGAAAATATTCATGGAACAGGCCTCAACGGAAGAATAACAGAAGAAGATGTAAGGAAATATGGCAGTACAGAATATTCTGCCCACCATCTTGAGGGCGAAGGTGAAATAAAAATCGTCAAAAAATATGACATGTGGGGCTACATAGAGCATAGTCCGCTAAAGGGCGTGAGAAAAGCCATTGCAAAACACATGGTGCAGTCAGCTTACACAGCACCTCATGTTACTCACATGGATGAGTGTGATGTAACTGTTTTATGGAACCATAGGGAACAGGAAAAAGCCAAGGCAGAAAAGAAAGGTGTGCATCTTACATTCATGCCTTTTGTTATCAAAGCATGCATCGCTGCTCTGAAAGAATACCCTCATGCAAATTCTTCGCTGGATGACGAGCATGAGGAAATTATATTAAAAAAATACTACAATATAGGCGCGGCTGTGGATACAGAAGATGGGTTGATGGTGCCTGTGATAAAAGGAGCAGACCAGAAGTCAATATTAGACATATCAAAAGAACTGGAAGACCTTGCCAAAAAAGCAAGGGAGCGCTCTTTGGATTTAATGGACATGAAAGGCGGAACTTTTACTATAACAAACATAGGCAGCATAGGCGGACTACACGCAACGCCAATAATAAACTACCCCGAAGCTGCCATTTTAGCATTGGGCAGAATTTATGACAAAGTTACTGTAAACCAGCAGGAAAAAATAGTTGTTCGCAAATATCTGCCTTTCTCCCTTGCGTTTGACCACAGGATTTTCGACGGCGCTTATGCCGCACGCTTTGCCAACAAGCTTAAGCAATATTTAGAAGACCCTGACGAGCTGCTTATAGAGGGGAAATAAATTTTGCTGATATGCAGAAAAATCAGATTGGAGCTCTATGCCTTCTTTCAATAGTCACTCTGGCATCTTCTATTGCAGCCTGAGGTGAGGTCAGGCTGCCGCCTGTAACGCATGAGTCACCTACTCGGTATGAATAAAAGCCGGCAAAATAAGGCGCTCCAAAACTATCACGCAAATAAACTTCGCTGACTACAACCCGGTGCATTTCACCGCGTGCTTCAACATCTGTTTCCAAAACTATTCTTGGTTCATGCCTGCCATACTTAGCATCAGCTGCTCCGTTGGCAATGCTCGCTTGTTCATTCAAAGACAATTGGTTAATTGGTACTGACATTTCATCACACCCTGTAGCCAGCATATGGCCACTATAAAACCCACCAAGAAAATATATGAAAAATCTATTTAACCTTGGTCAAGCGCCCTGTAAAAACATATGCGCCTGCAGCAAAGAGCCATGCAATTGCAACAAGAGCCTGTATTGTCTCGATAAGCGGATTTAAAAAAAGTATTCCAGCCATGCACCATATTATAATAATTATTGTAATGTTGCCAAAGGTGCTGCGGAAATTGTAGCCAATGATTAGCATGGACAGGGCTGAAAGCCCAAAAAATATGTATGCCACAGGCTTATGCAAGTAAAAATTGCCGTCAAAAATGCCTAGAAGCACAAGAAAGAATGCTGTCAATAAAAATATGATTCTAATATATTCTTTCCTGCCAAGTTCCCTGTAAAGATAAGTTCCAAAAGGCACCAATAGCAAAGCAGATATTGCCAGTATGGAATTGAATAATGTGCCGTAATTTCCTGTTCCCAGGTCGCTTAGCCAGCTGCCAAATAACTGAAAATTATAAGTATAAAATGACAAACCGACTATTGCAAACAGCATAAGAAGCGCGCATAGGAAGGAAGACATGCCTGCAATTTTAGCAGAAATTTTAGGCAGCATTCTAAATCAGATGCTCCGTAGAGTTAAGAACATGAATTTTATGGCTGTTGTCGTCCGTAACCTCAAGAATTGTCACAGACGTGTTGATAAATATCGCGTTCAACGCTCTCCAATGTTCCATAGTGTCTCTCTCTCAATTCTTCTGTAGGAATGACAGGCGTATCTACATGAAATTTTAATATCTCTGCAGATGTGTCTTGCGCTCTTTTTAAATCGCTTACATAGGCAATGTCTATTTTTTCATTTTTCAACCGCAATCCTACCTTTTTTGCCTGTTGAATGCCAAGTTCAGTAAGCTCTCCGTGGCTTGAGCCTTCGAAAAGCATCTGTGTATTGGCTAAAGATTCTCCATGTCTTACTATTATCAGCTTCATAAAATAATCTTACGCACAAAGCTTTATAAATTTGTATACATATATTG
>JACQNW010000008.1 GCA_016202845.1 Candidatus Aenigmatarchaeota archaeon | reverse complement strand
ATTCCAGTTACAATATGAAAAATTTCCTGAACTTTTTGTTTTTAAAGCTTTTTACTATTATTATAGGTTACAAATGACTGTATATGAACTTCAAAGAGATCCTAACAGAAAAACGTCAGCAATAGGAACAGGCGGAACAATAGCATGCAAAAAAACTTTGTTTGTCGAGGATGATGAAGGAACACTAACAAATACAGGAATCCTGTTTCCGTATTTTGCTGAGGATGAAAGTCCACAAGAGCAAAATTTAGTCAGAAAATTATTTTCACAATGGGGAAAAAGAAATGCGGGAGGCTGCAGCTATACCCCTGAAGCGTTACGACACCCTCATTACAGCGTAAGAGACATTCACGCTATGGCGCTATCTTATTTGAAAAATAAAGGACCAAAAGAGCTTCTGGATGTTCTGCAAAACGCTGATTTGGAATATCTAGATGTTCTTCTTGAAGACAGCGCAAATTTAAGATCTGGAGAGATTGCTTTAACAGCCAGCACAATATACGATAAGGCAACAGGAAGAAGTCCTCTTGGATTAACAACGGTAGCGTCTCAGCGTATGGAGATGCAGCAGTTTCAAGAAGCGGCAGATATGGTTTACAAAGAAATGTCAAGAGCCAGATCTGTTGTGTCTACTGTTGGAACTGACAGGATGGCTGATTTTATACGCCACATTGGTTATATGATTCATTTCCCTAATGTTCCAATTGTATTGACAGGAGCAAATGAACTGCCTGACAGCCCAGATCCAGACGGATTTGTAAATTATGCAAATGCAGTTCTTGCATCACAATATGATTTTGCCGGCACGGTTATCTGCTTTGGCGGCGGCGTATACGGGCCCGAAACCATTAAACTCCTACCTGGCACATCAACACCGTTCTTTGGAGACGCGCTTGCTCAAATACGCGAAGGCGAGCTTGCAGATATTTCACCTAAACTGCTAAGAGAAAACCGGAACAAGGCGCCGGAACTTTACTGGAATTTGAAAGCAGTTAAAAATCCGCTCACACTTTCTACGACAACCAGTGATGATGATGTACGAGAATATTTTGAGAGTTTAAGATCTGAAGATAAGCTAAAACACGAGGCTGTGCTTTTGATCGCTTCAGGCGATGGAAATGCAGGCAGTTCTCCTGCGCTGATTAAAGAAATTAAAATGTATACAAAAGATGGGGGGCTTGTTGTTATAGCACCAGAAGAAGGCGATGGAAAATTCAATCCCTATTATTCTGCTGCTCGTGCTGCTATCGCAGCCGGGGCGATTCATGCTCGCACAGACAGAAAAGCAGCAAGAATAAAGCTTTCGTGGGGATTAGGACAAGTAGAACATCTGCATGAAATGGGAGAAAGAAGAGAATGGCTTGAAAGAATATTCAAAACAAGAATTTTGGATGAGCGCATACCTGAAAGTGAGCAGTTTCCTTACGACAGATTGCATGACGAATTACTTGCGGATAACAGGGCTAGCATGGAGTGAGAGCTGGCATCTACAAACACTATCTACAGCCCATCTATGTATCATCTATCTTATCTATATTTCTAGATCTAAGTTTTTATAGTTTGACCATCTAATAGGTATATAGATGTTATACTGAATCAGCAAAAAATAAGTTGTTTAAATTTTGTTGTTCAGTATATGTGAACCGAATTATCTGATATTTGTTTTGGTTCACAAAATAATGCAGTTATCTGCAGGTTATCTATCTATGGTATACACTTTCTTAATATTGTATATAAGTTTATATATGCATAAGTCCATATAATAATGTGAAACATATGCAAAAATCAAACATAATTCATTATCCAAATCTCAACACAATGCTGGAAGTAGAAAAGGTGCTAAAAGAGGCAGAAGAACCGCTATCAAAAGAGGAAATAAAAAGAAGACTTCCTACAAAAATAATGCACCAGACCCTAAATCTTATTTTAAATTACATGGAAAACCGCGGCTTGATACATATAGGCGAAAAAGGCGTGCTATGGACATACAATCCGAGCCCAAAATTGCAGAAAGCTATAGCGAAAGGCGTTGAAGTCTGATGGCCAGATCAGTGAAAATAATTCTCAGCGAAGAAGCCAACGAACAGTATGAAGAACTTAATAGAATAGTTGGTGAGGAAGTAAAGAAAGGCGCCACAAATTCATTTCACCAGCAGCTGCTGAAATCAATGAAATAGGGAACCTCAGGTTCCCTATAACCCTCCTATGTGCGGCGAGCTCCTCTGCGGGTTCTCCGTGAAAATTGTGAAGTCGAACCCGCAGTATCCGCTCGCCTTAGACTTGTGTAAGCGTTGATT
>JACQNW010000009.1 GCA_016202845.1 Candidatus Aenigmatarchaeota archaeon | reverse complement strand
TGGGATTTGTGTATTTGATTATTATACGATAAGTTTAAAAGAGATCAAAATTAGGCTGCCAATGCGATCCTGTTTGAATGCCCGACCCGTCGCAAGAAGTGGAAATCAAAGCACAAATTTGGTTCATTTTACAATGCTATAAAACGTCCTGTTGCCTTTCTTTTTCGAAGAAATTAAACCTTCCCTTGCCAGAAATTCCAGCCTTGCCTTTAGTTTTTTCTCAGGATATGCTATTTTCTTTCTCAGTTCTGTAGCGGTCATGTTTTCCTTTAGTTCTCTTGATATAGCGACATCTATGGTCTCGTCCTCTAGCCTTTTCAGTTCAGCTTCTATAGAGTCTCTTTTTCTCTTGGCCCATGCAGGAAGTTTTCTTTTGCCCAGGGCTTTCCTGAGCTCTATGATTTTCATTAATATGTCTATCTCATCCAGTTTCGAGAACCTGAGGTTCATTCGTGCGACCTCTTTTTCCAGCTTCTTTGCATCCAGGCTTTTCTTTGCCAGAGCAGCTGCATGCCTGTGCAAAGCGGCTCCTGTCCTCTGCGTTCTTTTGTCCATTTTTCTGACTTCGTCTGTGACAGTGTCCACGACTTCTGTTGATGACTTAACAAGCATTTTTCTTGCATCCTCGATTTCTGCTGATGAAGAGGAAATGACGTCAAGCTTGCTCTGCAGGCTGTCTGAAAGCAAAGAAATATTGTCAGCTACCCCCTGTATTCTTTCTGAATTTATGCCAAGCCTGCTTCCTGCATCGTCAATAAGAGAAATTATCCTGTCTGCAGACGACAGGCTGCTTCTTATGCCATCGAGCTGCATTTCTATTGCAGACATTCTTTCGTCTGCTTTGCTTCTGATGTCTGTTACTTTTTCAGAAAGCATGCTCCCTAACAAATCAACTTCATTGTAAAGGCCCCTTATTGTGCTGGAAACCTCTTCCATTTCCATTGAATCCAGGAAATTCTTGAGATTGTCAAGCCTGAATGAAATATTAACAAGCTCTTCCTCCACAGGTTTTCTGTTCAGCTCTGCCACCTCTGATTTTATGCTGCTTACTTCCCTTATTATGCTGCTTATAGGGCCCGAAATGTCTTGCGGAGAAGAAACAATGTCCCTTATTTCAGAAACTGCATACTTTATTGAATCAATATCATTTCTGTTTGGCTCATCTGAAATCTTATTCTCCACAACAGAAAGCTTTCTTTCTATAGAATTCTTTACTTCATCAAGCGCAAGGTTCAGCGCCTCCAGAGAGCCCACCCTTTTCTTTAGGACATCAAGCTTTTCATCATTTACTTGTAGCGTTATCAATGCGTCTGTTAGCGCTTTTTTGATCTCGCTAAGGTCGCGTCGTGCATCTGTGCTTTCTACAGCTTCCAGAAAATAATTCAGCCTTTCCATAAGCCTTTTTGCATCGCCGTTGGCAGGCACCTGTACAATTGTAGGTGCGGCCTGTTGTTGTTTTTCTGTTATTTTTGTTATCTCTGTAATCTTGCCCACAACATCAGAAGGCCATTCCTCTACGTCGTCAACTATGACTTCTTTCTCTATTTTTCTCTCTATTATATTTTTATTCTCTTCGTTATTGTCATGTACCATGAATACCACTTGATAGTAAATATTATAAGCTTAATTTTAACATATTTCGTAATGCTTTTCAATCACCAAACAATTACGTTGAATTCTGTTAAAAGATATTTATTGGTTGGAAACAAAGATAGAAGATGCCAAATCCAGCAGGTAATTATCCGGGCAGGCAGATATTTTTGGGCGGAACAAAATCAGGAAGGGATCCTGCATTTGTTTATCTTGTTTCTGGAAGATCTCCGGAAAGCCAGGAAAGGGTTGCCGAACATTACAGCGAAAGAGAAGGGGCGATAAGGATAAGCCCATTAGATCCATCAGAAAATTTTGATCCATCCCGCCATTACCAGGCAGTCAAAGTTTGGAAAAAAACGGCGTTCTGGTTGTTTCAAACAATCAGGCAACTGTAGATATTGTTCTCGAAGGCTATGCATCAATGACAGGTGGCGAAAGGAAGTCTGCAACACTTCTTTGGAATGTGCTGAGATCAGCAGGTCCTGAATACGACAATGAAGACAGGCCAAAGTGCACTTCTAGGATAACAGGTGTCATGTTTCCTATTGATGGCAAGTGGAGGCAGGCTTTGGGCGTTGTAACAAAAAGAAATGACCCCATGGCCGTCGCTGTCGGGGCCAGGGATATTGCTTATGATGGAAAATTCCATTGGGTTCCTACATATGACGGAAATGTAGATTATGCAAACTTCCCCGACCCGCAGAGAGTCCAGAGAGGTGAAACTGTTTTTGAATTTAAGGCAGAAACGCCGCAAGGCCTTGCGGACGAATTGTTTGATATGACAGATTACAAAGATCCAAAATACGGGCTGCTTCGCGTATGCACAATCGCGGGCGTTAGAAATGGCAAAGGTCCGGGCGGCTGGGATTTTGCCGTGCAAAACAGGCATGATATTATTGCAGAATATTCAAAAAAAGGTATGCCTGAACCGTCGGGCGCGTGATTTTTTATGGCAAAAAGCGAGTATTCAAAAACTACAGTGGGAACACATCCTTGTTTCCTGATTTTGCAAGAAGTTTCCCATGTGAGTGATCTAAAAGTTAGAGTTTCGGAAAAAGTCAGGGATTTGCGGTATGGGGAAAATCCAGGACAGACTGCAGCACTTTATGGAAGAGGCTTTATAGGTAAACTGCAAGAAGTTAGAAAAAGAGACAAAGATCCGTCACAAACAAACATGGAAGATGCCTTTTATGCTGCAAGGACTTTGCGTTATTTCCCTGACAGGGAGGCCGTAAGGATAGGAAAACATGAAAATGCCTGCGGGTTTGCAGTGCAAGTGGACGGCGAATCTGGAACAGAACTGTATAGAAGAGCAAGAGATTATGATTTCAGGTCATTTTTTGGCGGTGCTATAGGTTTGAACTTTCCCCTGACAAGAGAATTGGCAGAAGAACTTGTAAGACATTATCATGAAGTTTTGGTTGCGCCAGAATTTGAAGAAGGACCTCTTGATGCAATAGGATCGAGCGCTTCCAAATGTAAAAATCTGAGGGCTTTTAGATACGACCCTGCAGATCTTTATGACATTCCAGCCTTCATTGGTGACATGTTTGTTCCTGCTTTAAAGCAATTCCATGATGGCAGCAGGGAAATTTCCACAATAAGGGCAGACCCTCATTTGACTGCGATCATGACGCCGGAAGATATGTCACAATATCTTAAAACAGACAGAACACCCACACCAAGAGAACTTTTTGATGCTTTTGTTGCGCTTTGTGTTGATGTTGACCAAAGATCAAATTCAGCTACATTTGTTAAAAAAGGGTATATAGTTGGCGTTGGTATAGGGCAAAATTCCCGCGTTGATACGGTCGAAGTTGCTATAGACCGCAATAGAAGATATAATAATCTAGCGCCATCTTTTGTTGAACAGCTTGGGCATGACCCTCGCCGTTTGGATTATTCTTTGGATGGTGCCTCGATGGCAACTGATGCATTCTGCCCGTTTCCAGATGCCCCTCTTGCAGCTCATGAAGCAGGCGTGCGAACAATGGTTGTCGTGGAAGGCGGAGAGAGGTACGAGGATGTATTGAGAGAAATGAAAGAAAAGGGCGATGTATCGTATATTGCACTGCCCCCTCAAGAACGCCATTTTACTCATCATTAATGGCGATTTTGTCGAAAGTAGTCGACATTATAGCAAGCCAATGAAATAAGTTCTATATAACTTCCTTGGTTGCTATATGTGAAACAAATAAATTATATCC
>JACQNW010000092.1 GCA_016202845.1 Candidatus Aenigmatarchaeota archaeon | reverse complement strand
CAGAAGACTCAATATCCATTAGGTTCTCCCGTTCCTCTGACGCACAGTCGAGGTATGGGGTCCCTTCCTATTTATAGGGTTTCTAAGAAGCCGATATCAAAAAATTATTTAAGCTCTGATTGTACCACCAATCAGCTTATTAATAATATCTTTCCAATATGAAAACACACTTATGTAAATAATAATTTACATAGGAGAGAGTTAGGCGTAAGAGAGAACCAAGGTTCTCGTTTCGCGGACGGGTAGCTTAGTCTGGTTGGAGCACCACGCTGATATCTTGGAAAACAAAGTTTTCTGAGACCTTAGGGACGCATGTTCTCTGAAGGTTTTGAAAAGCCAAAAGCTTTTCAAATTGGAAACGCGGAGGCCGAGAGTTCAAATCTCTCCCCGTCCACTTTTAATTTCTATTTCTAAAAGGTTTTGCTATTTTCCAAAACTCTTCAAAATAAGCTCTGAACGAATCAGCAATCTCCGTATTCTTTATTTCTATTGTTATCGGACTAGATGATGCAAAACCGATTACAGCAGTATCCTTATAGCCCATAAACCATGCAGGCGTATTGACTTCTATAGGCATGTAACGCGCATCACATCCTTTGTACTTACTCCTATCTAGGAGAATTTCTTTGGGAGTTTTAGGATTAAATAGCAGCTTGCACAAGATTCCTGCTTTTACTCTTCTAACATGATCTCTTTTCCAGTATGCATGAAAATGTTTTGGCTGCTCTTGTGGTATTCCAAAGAAAAAATAACTTTCGCCTTTTTTCAGATTCTTGTATATATGTTCATGAACGGCTATCATGCCCTTGAAGCCTTCAAAAACTTTAACATCGCTTTCTTTTGAAAAAAAATTTTGTTTTGCCAGCAATTGTGGCAAAATACTTTCAATTTTCTGCTTGCTTTTTTCCAAGTTCTTCTTGCGTTCTTCTATATAATCAAGAATTTTATCAGGATCAGATGCCTGAAAGTATTTGGTTTTTTCCTTTATAATGTAAGAAACCAGGCCTTTCTGAATTAGTTTTTCTAAAAGCTGATATACTATGGATCTTGCAACACCAGACTTTTCTACAATTGGACCTGTTGTTAAAGAGCCTAGCCCAAGCAATGCCAAGTAAACTTTTGCTTCCCCATTGGTTAGGCCTGCTCCTTTTAGAATTTCTATATCCATAAGTTACTTTGATAATAAAACTTTAAATTACTATACCACTAGTAGTGGGCTAGACTACATTACACTTAACCGACAAGTAATATCATGGAAGTAAAAAGAGAGATACATGTTAATGGCTATGAAATAGGCCAAGGCGTGGAAGAAGCATTGATTTCATTGGGCTTTTCTCCAGACCCTTTTCTACAAACTGGAACACGCCATACTCCGCCGCATCATTTCACATTTGCAACATACACCAGTACATCAGAAAGAGATTATGTATGGAAAAAAGCATTAAGACTGGTGAAAGATGATAACAACTTTAGAGGTTACATAGAATCAGAAACAATTCCAGAGAAATTTTGCAGGAAATTTGATCCAACAGCTTATTCTCCAGATGGCACAAAATTTCCTTTGCCAAGATGCGAAACAATAGATCTGCCACCTGGCAGGCACAAAGCCTCCGATATTCATGTCAAAAGACATGGACATCCTTCAAGAGATGAACTAGAAGATCTTTTCTTGGAGCGTAATTTCTACAAGGTATGCACCCCTAGGAACACAATTTTTACATTTCAAACAGAATCGTTTGAAGATGCAAAAGAAGCATATGCAAGGTTGGTTGAATATTTCGAAAGAACCGGCGGAGTTAAACAGGTGGATCTTGAAATAACAGGAAAATTTTTCAGAAAACCGGCTGATTTTCCTGTAGCCAGTGTAGTGCCGAAAGGATATCTTACTTGAACGGATTTACAACCTTCATTCCTGGTATTTTGGAAAAGTCTTTTTCGTTTTCTGTTACTATTTTGTTTATACCGTTCTCCTTTGATGTTTCTGCTATTACAATGTCCCATAATTCTACGGATATATTTTTTGCAGAGTTTATAGCAGACCTAATAGTCGTCATATCATAGTTTAGTTTTATCCAGCTTTCAGATGATAAAAAGCCGTTAAATATAATTTCTGCTTCAGTCTTGGCCATGCCCTTTCTTGTGAGGACAAAGTAAAGTTCCCCCATAACCTGGCTTGATATTGCGCCTTTCATTTTGCCAGATAAAACATTTTCAATGAGTTCCTTTGAAACCTTTTGTTTTTCAGGTTCGGCTGCGTCAAATGCGTAAACTAGGATGGATGTGTCAAAAAATACACAGTCTTCACTTACGTTTTTCAAATCGGGCTGCATAAATCTCGTTCCTGTTAAATTCCCATTTTTTCATTTTTATTCCTTTTTCCATAAGTTTTAGCATTTTTGCTACAGCATCGCTTTCTTCCTTCTTTTTCTCCCATTCTTTCATGGCATCTGTCAGAGCTTTGCCTAAGTAACCCTTCTGATTGCCATAAGTCGCGCTTGCAAGCTTTCTGAATTTCTCCTCGGTTTCCTTATCGACGCTCACGGTTATTGTTTTTGTTGTCATAATATATACTTAGAAAGCAAAGTATTTAAATACAAGGACTTGTAAGTACAAGTTGTTGCTTCATCCTATCTGAAAACAACTGCAATCCCTGCAAGATATTTTGCATCATCTATCCTGAGCCCGGATATTTCAGCCCTTCCAAACACAGCAAGATGTTTTCCCAAAGAAAAATTAACCTGAGGCTCTGTATAGTAAGACGGCTTTTCATTCCCAAATTCTGCATTTTGGACCAATTCAAATGAATTTTTGCCAAAAGGCAAACCATAGAATAAAGTCATGTTTGTTGAATGTGTATCAAATGTTAGATCTGCATATCCATAACCATGCGGCATTTTTGCAACACGCAGCCCTGATTTTGCGTCAATCATTCCTTTTCCATTGGTTTTTATCACGCTAACAAATTTCACAGGCCCGCCTTTTTCTCCTGCTGTTATGGCGTGCCTGCCAAAATATCTGCCATCATTAAAATTATCAGTTTCGTTCAGGCCATGATAACCAAATTGCAGACCTTTCCCAATATCTGCATTTGTAAGCAGCCTTGTGCGTTCTGTGCCTTGGCTCGTAAAAGCAGCTTCGACAGCATTGTAGCCAAGGTTCAGCCTGTCTCCTGCTGCTGCAGGCAAAGCTAACATTCCTGTAAGTGCAAATGGAATTACCCTTCTCATGACGTCTCGCCTCTACAAAAATCTGGTTCGTTACTCATACCTACTATTTAGTGAAAACTATATATTTTATACTATTCTACCCCTATAGGGGGAGTACTTAAGCTATAGCTCACATAAGAAATACAAGTGAATGGAATGGAACAAGAACTGCAAAACATAGGATTGACAAAATCAGAATCAAAGGTTTACTTGGCTCTCTTGGATCTTGGTTCATCAACCTCCGGCCCTGTTATTGACAAGTCCGGAGTTGCTTCATCAAAGATATATGAAATTTTGGAGCGTCTTGTCCAGAAAGGTCTTGTAAGTTTTGTCATAAAAGGCAAGACTAAATATTTCGAAGCTGCTTCTCCTGAAAGAATAATGGATTATTTGGAAAAGAAAGAAATTGAAGTTCAAGATCAAAAAAAAGAAGTTCAAAAAATATTGCCAAGACTTTTGATAAAAAAGCAGCTTGGCGGCCATGAAAGCGAAGCCAAGATATATAAAGGATTCAAAGGTGTGGAAACTGCTTTTTACAGTGCATTGGAATTAATGGAAAAAGATGAAACTTATTATTCGTTTGGCACTCCATCAAGGCCGGAAAAAGCCAATAAGCTTCTACTTAAGTTTGAAAAGATTCGAGCAGAGAAAGGCGTTAAAATTAAAATGCTATTAAATGAAAATGCACGCGATGACGCCCAAATTGCTAATGTAAAACTTCTTGGTGAAGTCAAGTACATGCCAGTAGGCGTAATTACCCCAGCAGCAATTAATGTTTTCAAAGATAGAACTCTTATTTTTCCATTAGAAACTGAAAAAGAACCAATAGTTATTGAAATAAACAACAAGGATGTTGCAGAATCGTTTAAGGCACAGTTTGATATATTGTGGAACCAGCAGACGCGTGTATATACTGGGCTTGATGGTCCTAAGCTTGTGTTGCGCGACATTGTTAAAACAGGAAAAGAGTGCCTTGCAATGGGCATAGAAGAAGATAATTTCAAGAAAATAGTTCCGGAAGCACTAAATGAATTCATAATTGAAATGGACAAAAAACGAATACAGGAAAGGCTTATTTGCAGGCAAGGCACTGGACTCGTAAGATACAAATACATGCAGGCAAGGTTCTTGCCAGAGCCGTATTTCAGCCCTCTTACTGTTGAGATATATGGAAACAAAGTTGCTCTGATAGACTGGACAAAGCCAATAACAACAATTATCGTAGAAAAAAAGGAAATAGCCGAAGGCTACAGAAAATATTTCGAGCTTCTTTGGAGCATTGCCAAGAAATGACTATAAGTACATATATATGTCAATATACGTATGGCACATATTACATTAAGCATACCGGATGAAATATATAGAGAAATGAAAAACCACCCTGAAATAAAGTGGTCAGAAGTAGCCAGGGATAGCATTTCTAAAAAACTTTTGTCTAGAAAAAAAGTTTCACGCACGAGCGAAATAAAAAGTATGCTGAAGTCAGACGCGCTTGAAGCAATTTCTTCTATAAATGAAAAGGATGCAAAAAAAATATTTAATAAACAGGTGAAAGAAGAATGGAAACACGCGAAATAAACGAAGCAGGAATTAAAAATGCAGTGCTTGATACAAGCGTCCTCATGGAAGCAAAAAAAGGACTGACTACAATTTTTAGCATCGTTGAATACCCAAAGGCATTGTCCTATAAATCAGATGTTTTGTGGCCTGAAAAAGAAGATTTCGTGAGTGCTGTAGAAATAATGGCCAAGCTTTATGCTATTGGCAAGCCTGTTCCTGCCATAGATGTTTTGATTGCAGCAATGTGCATAAATCGCAGCATGGAATTAAAAACAAAAGACAAGCATTTTTCTGACGTACAATCTGTCGAGAGTTCACTGAAGGTTTCATTTTTGAAATGAAATAACTTTGCAAAATGTATTTTATAGAAGGCAGTCAAAATCTCTGTTTATAGCTGACCAACTTAATATTCAGGCATTACACAAATTGGTCACATATAAAGCATAATAAATAATTTCGTGTTATACTATACTGGATGCCTGCAAGAATCGAGGTTGGAACAAAAGAAGGCTACACAGATACGGCAGGTAGAAGATTATTAAGAAGAGCAAGAGCTGAGCTTGGGATTAATGCTTCCGACATAAGAGTCGTGAGCGCCTTTTCTATCGATGGAGATGTGAATGCAGAAATATTGGCTTCAGAATTATTTGCAGATCCTATAACAGAAATTGCAAGTACATCAGCACCATTAGGTTCAGCTGACTGGGCATTAGAAGTAGGCTTCAGGCCGGGCGTAACAGATAATCCTGGAAGAACAGCATCAGATGCGGTTGGAATCCTGGGATATGGAAATCATGAAGTTCACACATCGCATGTCTATCTCATTTCTGGAACATCAGAAGAAGATGCAAGAAGAATTGTTGAAGAACTTGTGTCAAATAGCGTAATAAACAGCACTTCTATAGGAACTGGAAAAAATAGAAGATTTGAACCATATTTGCCCCGAGTAAGATTGACTTCCAATCCTGAAGTCAAAAAGATAAATTTGAATGTATCTGATGGGGAACTTGTTAGGATTAGCAAAGAACTTGAATTGGCGCTTAATCTGGAAGAAATGCAAGAAATTAGTGAAAAATATGAAACTATTTCAGATGCAGGTTTGCAAACTATTGCTGCGGCATGGAGTGACCACTGTGTGCATAAACGCATGGGCGCCCTTGTTACTTACAAAGAAAATGGCAGAGAGGAAGTAATAGATTCCCTTTACCGAACATTGATTAAAAATCCAACAAAAGATATTAGACAACAGTTGGGGAAAGAGGATTGGCTTGTTTCTGTTTTTGTGGACAATGGAGGAGTGCTAAAACTTGGCAATGGCTACAATTTGGCGATAAAGGTTGAAACGCATAATTTTCCTTCTTTTCTGGACGGATTTTCAGGCGCAAATACAGGTATTGGCGGCGTGTTGAGAGATCCGCATGAAACAGGACTGGGTCACAGAATTCTTGCAACCACGGATGTGTTTTGTTTTGCAGATCCAAGATATGAGGGATCTTTGCCTGAAAGAGCAAAGCATCCAAGAAGAACTTTTGAAGATGTAAGAAGAGGTGTGGAAGATTATGGCAATAAATTTGGTTCTCCAACAGTAAATGGAGCTATAAGATTTGACAGTTATCCATTTGGAACTCTTGTAGACAGAACAGGAGCTGTATTAAGTTATTTCAGACCTTTGGTTTTTTGCGGTGCAGTTGGAATAGCTCCTGAGGTTTTACAAGACGGCAGGCCTTCTCATGTAAAAAAAGCAAATCCTGGTGATGTAATAATTTTGGCAGGCGGCAAAACAGGAGCAGATGGAATTCACGGTGCGACTGCTTCTTCAACAGCAGTTGATAAATATTCTCCTGCAACTGCCGTGCAAATAGGAGATCCTTATACTGAAAAAAATCTTTTTGATATGGTTTTAGAAGCGCGTGATTTGGGTTTGTATACTAGCATAACAGACAATGGTGCAGCAGGACTTGCATGCTCTGTTGGGGAAATGGCAAGAGAAAGCGGGGGAGCTTATTTGGAGCTTGAAAAAGTTCCCTTGAAATATACAGGACTTCAGCCCTGGGAAATTTTGCTCAGCGAAGCCCAGGAAAGAATAACAGTAGCTGTTCCTGAAGAAAATGCAGAAAGATTTCTGTCTCTTGCAGCTAAACGAGGCGTTGAAGCAACGGTTGTCGGAAGATATACAGATTCAGGAAGATTCAGAACAACTTACAGAGGAGAACCTGTGTCAGACGCTGATCTGGAATTTCTCAACAGTGGTTATCCCAGAAAAAAACTTGAGGGTGTTTGGGAGCAGCCTGTTTTTGAAGAGCCTGAATTTGATCAGCCTGAAATAGGATGGGCTTTAGCAAACCTTTTGGCAACGCCAAATATAGCAAGCAAAGAAGCAGTAATAAGGCAATATGATCATGAAGTTCAGGCAAGCACTGTTGTCAAGCCACTGACAGGCGCGAAAAATGATGGACCAAGCGATGCAGCAGTTATATGGCCTAATGAAATGCAAAGGACTGGTTCAATGAGAGGATTCGCAGTGGCTGCAGGAATTAATGCAAATTATGGCTTGATTGATCCTTATAATATGGCAGCATTGAATATAGACGAGGCAATAAGAAATGCAGTTGCTTCAGGCGCAGACCCATCAAGAATTGTATTGCTTGACAACTTCTGCTGGTCAAGTCCTGAACATCCTTATCGTGTTGCACAATTGGTTCGTGCATCTAAAGCCGCGCGCGATTTTGCGCTTGCTTTCCGAACGCCTTTTGTTTCAGGAAAAGACAGCATGTCAAATGATTATCATGGAAAACTTGAAGGCAATCCAATTCATATTGCAGTGCCGCCAACATTGCTTGTTACATCTCTTGGATGGGTTCCTGATATAAGCCAGTCTATAACGTCTGACGCTAAAACACCAGGCAACAGAGTTTACTTAATTGGCACAACATCAGAAGAAACAGGCGGTTCTGAATATTATGCAATGATGGGTTACCAGAAAGGAAAAGCATTTGTCGGAAATAGAGTTCCGAAAGTAAATGCAGAAAGAGCACTGAAAACTTACAAAAGACTTTTCACAGCAATCCAAGCAGGTGCAGTTGCTTCTTGTCACGACTGTTCTGATGGAGGGCTTGGTGTTGCTGCTGCAGAAATGGCTTTTGCTGGCGGATATGGAATGGATTTGAATGTTGATAAAGTTCGTGCAAGTGGAAGATTAAGGCCAGATATTTTATTGTTTGGTGAATCTGCATCGCGGTTGTTTGTAGAAGTTCCTGAAGCATATGCTGCAGGATTTGAAGATACAATGAGAGGAGTCCCTTATGCTCACATCGGCCAGATCACAAACTCAGATTATTTGTCCATAAATGGAATGGGTATAAACACAAGGATGCACTTAGCTGACTTGAAAGAAGCTTGGCAAAGAACACTGCAGTGATTAATTATTAGACCAAAAACTCTTGTGATGACTGGATGTGGAATAAACTGCGATTATGAAACACAGTTAGCTTTTGATATGGCTGGCTCAGATGCACAAAGGGTTCATGTCAATGACGTTGAAAGCAGCACTTTGAGAGGCTACCAGATACTTGCTCTGCCAGGCGGATTTTCATTTGGTGATGATCTTGGAGCAGGAAGAGTTCTCGCAGTAAAAATGAAAAAATTGAGTCGCAAATTAAGAGAATTTATTGAAACAGACAAACTTGTTATAGGAATATGCAACGGCGCACAGGTAGCTGTAAAGCTCGGTATAGTTCCAAATCTGAGCGGGGAACATAGGCAGGAAACTACTCTCACTTACAATGATTCGGGAAAGTTTGAAGACAGGTGGGTTTATTTGTCAGCTATTGAGGGGAAATGTGTTTTCACGCGAGGCTTAGGAAATATTTATTTGCCTGTTCGTCATGGCGAAGGAAAATTCGTCTGCAGTTCTGAGGTTCTCGCGGAATTGCAAAGAAGCAACCAGATTCCATTAAGATATTCAACAGAAGACGGAAAGCCGGCTGAATGTCATTATTCTGAAAATCCGAACAGCTCTTTATATGATGTAGCAGGCGTATGTGATTCTACAGGTCGTGTTTTTGCCCTTATGCCTCATCCTGAAGCTCATGTCTGGCCATACCAGCATCCCAGATGGACTAGATTAAGAGAAGAAGGGCATCTGCCGGCAGAAGGCGACGGTCTGCAGATGTTCAGGAACGCTGTAGAATATTTCAAATAGCCATAATTTCACCTTAAATATCTTTCTTTCTAAGTAAACTTCTCTCACGACCAGTGATTGACACTAAGGTGTCTTTCCGCATAAGGTTTAGTCAACCATCGCAGTTAGCCATTGATAGAATTTGCTACGTGTTCTAGGAGAAAATAGGTAGTTAACAAGCAGAAGATCGAATTGTTAACTATATAAATCAACAGTTCAAAGGATAGAGGAAGTTGAATTAATAATTAGAAGTTAGTTCTTTGTGATTCCCAATTTCTTTGGGGTTTCATAGAGACCTTTCTTCGTAAGAAAGGGATGTATTATGCCATCAAAGCACAAGCCGAGACGAGGATCATTGCAATACTGGCCAAGAAAGAGAGCCAAACGAATATACCCCCGCACAAGATTCTGGCCTGGACGAATCGACGCCTCTGGCGTCAAAGCACATGCAAAAGGTCCTTCGTCTGCGCTTGGTTTTGCTGCATGGAAAGTTGGCATGACTCATATCCAATATACAAACAACCAGAAGACGCCAACATACGGCAAGACTGTCTTCATGCCGGTAACAATCCTTGACGCTCCTTCTCTTTTCGTTCTCGCTTCTCGTTTCTATAAAACTTCTATAACGGCTTCTTCTGTCATTGCAGATAAATGGGCCCCTAATATCAGCAAGGAACTCAAAAAACATGTTGAGAAATTGAAAACAAAGAAGGATGTTACGCCCTCAGATTTCGACTATATTACTCTTATAGCAGCGACCCAGCCTCACAAGTCAGGCATGAACAAGGAAAAGCCTGACATTTTTGAAATAGGCATTGGCGGAAAACCGGAAGAACAAAAAACATATGCAGAGTCAGTTTTGGGAAAAGAAATCCCAATAACTGATATTTTCAAGCCAGGCGAATACATCAATGTTTCTGCTGTGACAAAAGGTCACGGCTTCACAGGCACTGTAAAAAGGTTTGGGATCAGAATCCACAACAGGAAAGAAAAACAGATGCAGCGTCACGTGGGCAGCATAGGCAGCGTAACTCCAAGAAAGGTAGACTGGAGGGTCCCGTTCCCTGGCCAGTATGGTCTTTTCACACGGACAGAAACGAACAAAAGAATTGTTATGATTGACGATGACCCGAAGAAAGTAACTCCAAAAGGCGGATTCATGCACTACGGAAATATCAAGAATTATGTCGTTATCGAAGGCTCAGTTCCGGGCCCTGCAAAGCGACTAGTGAGATTACGAAAATCAGCAAAGCTAATACCGGCAGTGCCTGTCGAACCAACTTACATATCGATAGAGAGCAAGCAGGGTGTGTAAAATGACAAACTCAAGACATTTTGATAGGGGAGTTGAAGTCAAAAGAAATTTACGAAAACCTATTCATGGTTTTGTAGGATATGGAAAAAAAGGATTGATGTTGGTTACTATAAGAGCAGATAATAGTAGTGATGCAGGTAATGAATTTACCAGAAGATATGTAACGGCTGGCATAAACTCGGTTGCTTATCTTGGTGAAGGAACGAAACGTGAGCTTAAAGACAAGTATAATCATGAAAAATCTCAGCTTGAAAGAAGTGTAGCAGGTAGTGTTGTTTATGCCTAAAATTAAATCAAAACTCTATAGTTTGGAAGGGAAGTCGGAAAAAGAAATAGAGTTGCCTGCAGTATTTGGAACTCCATACAGGCCTGATGTGATAAAAAGGGCTGTGCTTGCACAGCAGTCTAATGAGCGCCAGCCTTATGGTGCAGATCCGCTTGCAGGAAAGAAGACATCAGCTCACTACCACGGAAGCAGGCACTACAGGTGGAGCATGATGAACAAGAGCATGTCCCGTATTCCTAGAATACACGGCAAGGTTGGGTATATGCACATGCGCGCACGCTTTGCCCCGCATGCAGTGAAGGGAAGGCCTGCTCACCCGCCAAAAGCTGAGAAGATATGGTCTCAGAAGATCAATGCTAAGGAAAAAATTCTGGCAATCAGGTCGGCCCTAGCAGCTTCTGCAAACATTAATGCAGTAAAGAAGCGCGGGCACGTTGCTGAACATTCGCCAATAATATTTTCAAACAATTTCGAGGAAATTAAAAAATCAAAGGATGTCGTTTCATTGTTCGCAAAATTGTTTGCAAAAGAAATGGAAAGGTGCGCTGTGAGCAAGATCCGCGCAGGCCGGGGAAAAATGAGGGGAAGGCGTTACACTTCCAAAATCGGTCCTTTAGTGATAGTTTCGCAGAATTGTTCTGTAATTAGATCTGCAAAAAACATTGCAGGCGTGGATGTAGTTCCTTACAACAAGCTGAATGCAGAGCTTCTTGCTCCTGGAACTCATGCCGGGCGATTGGTAGTAATGTCAGAAGCTGCAATGCACAAACTTGGTGAAAAATATGGTCATTAATATTTCAAATAAGAAAAGCGTGGAGAAAAAGGCAGCTCTGCCTAAAGAAAAGAAAATGATAGAGCTTCCAGGGAAGAAAGAAGCAGGACAGGCGAAAAAAGAAAGCAGGTTAAAGGTCCCAAAGCTAAGGAAGGAAAAAAAGACTGAAATGTCTGCTGAAGCCAAGGCAAAACTCACGTTTGATGATCCATATATTGTTCTTCGCCACGTTGTCATGACGGAAAAGGCCGTGCGAATGGTCGAGCTTCAGAACAAGCTTGTGTTTGTAGTTGACAAAAAATTCGGAAAGGATGAGATAAAGCAGGCTGCAGCAGCCGCGTTCAATGCAGAAATAATGAAGGTCAATACAGTTATTGACCAAAGGGGAAGAAAAAAAGCCTATATCAGGTTTGCAAAGCCCGGCCAGGCCGGAGACATCGCAGTACGGCTGGGAATTATATGATAATATTCAGAAGTTAAGGTCTTCATGATCTCCATTTCTTTGGAGTTCACCAAGACCTTTCTTCGTAAGAAAGGCATTGGTATGGGAAAGAATTTAGTACAGCAGCGCAGGGGAAGAGGAACACCGAGATATCGTGTGCCTAGCCATAGGTGGCTTGGAAAGGCTTCATACGCAGCCGCTCCGCTGGAAGGCGCTAATGGAAAAATAGTGAAAGTTGTTCACTCGCCTGGAAAGCTTTCACCTTTTGCAGGAGTAGAGCTGAAAAAATCATTTTTCTATATTCCTGCAACAGAGGGTATGTATGTAGGGCAGGAAATCCCGATAAAGAGAATTTCAGAAATTCCGGAAGGATCAAAGATTTGCAATATTGAATTAAGGCCTGGTGACGGCGGGCTTATGTGCAAATCATCCGGTGCATTTGCAACTTTGATATCAAAGGAAGGAAGCAAAGCAGTCCTGCTTATGCCTTCAAAGCAGAAAAAAATTATTTCGACAAACTGCAAGGCGATCCAGGGAACTATTGCATCTGCCGGAAGGATGGAAAAACCTTTCATCAAGGCGGGTACGAGACATTTCAAGATGCAGGTTCGTGGCAAGCTTTATCCTATTACCAGCGGCGTTGCAAAGAATGCCGTCAATCATCCATTCGGCGGCCAGACTCGTCCGGGAAAGCCAAAGTCTGTATCAAGGCACATGCCTCCTGGAAAGAAGGTCGGAAGCATCTCGCCTCGCCGCATGGGCAGGAAAAACAAGTAATGCTAGCCTTTCTTTCGTAAAGAAAGGTTACCGTATCCAAAGAAAACAGAGGAAAATATTATGTCAGAAAGAAAATTATATGTGAAGCCAGAGATCGTAGTTAAGGGATATGTAGACGTAGTAGGACGTGGTGAATCATTTGAACTTGCAAGAAGAAATTTACAAGAGAAAATGAGAACTACAACTTGCAGTTTTCGCCAGGCGGTTAGAGAATTGAAAGCACTTATAGACAGCTATTGATGTGGTTTTAATGAAAATTTCAATAAATAATATTAGAAGTAAGTTCTTTATGATCTCCATTTCTTTGGAGTATTGTAAAGACCTTTCTTTGTAAGAAAGGCATTTACTATGGCTAAGAAATTTACATATAGAGGAAAGTCTTTGGAAGAATTGCAGGCAATGACACTCGAAGAGTTCTCTTTGCTGCTCACAAGCAGGCAAAGGCGCAGCTTGAAAAGAGGCTTTACAAGAGTTGAGAAAAAGTTGCTGGAAAAAATAAGGAAACACAAAGGTAAAGACAAGCTACTGAGAACGCATGCCCGCGAGATGCTCATAATTCCGGAAATGATAGGCGCAAAAATTGGAATTTACACAGGCAGGGAATACAAATCCGTCATATTGACAGAATCAATGATCGGCCACGTGCTTGGAGAGTTTGCACTAACTAGAAACCGCGTGCAGCACAGCGCGCCAGGCATAGGCGCGACACGATCAAGCAAATTCGTGGCATTGAAGTGATGAAAATGGTAGGAGTTGAAATATAATGCCATACACATTTGTTCCTAAGGAAAAACACGCAAAGGCGTACATAATGTACCCTATATCGGAGAAATCGGCAAGCGTAGTTTGCAGGGCAATAAAAAAGAAACCCCTTGTAAGGGCCAAACGATTGCTTGAAGATCTTAATTCGGAAAAACGTAGTTTGCAGGGCAAATATTACTCAAAAGCCGTCAAATACATGCTTGAAGCTCTGAACAGCTGTGAGAAAAATGCGTATGCGCTTGGCCTGGATTCAGGCCGCTTGATTGTCCATGCATCTGCCCACTTGGGAGCTGCGACAAGAAGAAGAAGGCGAAAATCTGCCTGGGGCAACCGCCTGAAGAGGGCTTACATTGAAATAATATTAATAGAAAAGGGCAAGGAAGCTGCAAAGCCTGTAAAAAAAATGAAACAAATTGAAGCAAAAGAAAAGAAAGTTGAAGTTTCAAAACCTGAAAACATACCAAAACTTGAGGGAGGAATAAAAAGTGAGCAATAGAAAATGGACAGATTTTGAAAATGCTTGGCGGAATTACAGGCGTGAAAGATTAGAAGCGCTTTGCGCATTGGGGGTTGATTAGCATCAAGGAAAGAATATTCGTCCAGAAATCAAAAGAGCAGTCGAATCTTGAAGAGTTTGTAAGGGCGCTTTTCAACACTGCACGCTGCGGAGAGATTGAAGTGCAGCATACGCCTGTTGTTACAAGAATAATCATACACACCACAACTCCAGGCCTGATAATAGGAAGCGGCGGTGACAGGATTAAGGAAGCCGCCGACCTGGTTAAGCAAAAATTCAAGATTGAAAATCCGCAGATTGACGTGCAGAAAATAGACAACCCTGATTTGGACTCCAATATAATTGCCCAGGCAATAGGAGCTGCACTGGAATCTGGCATGAATTTCAAAAGAGTTGGAAACCAGTACAGCGAAAGAATTATGGATGCAGGTGCAACAGGATGTGAAATAGTAATGTCTGGCGTCGTCACTGGCGCAAGAGGAAGAACGGAAAGGTTTGCAGCAGGTTATATTAAAAAAAGCGGCAATACAGCCGAAAGGTTTGTTCAAAAAGGCTTCACAACAGCGCGTCCAAAAAGGGGTTCGATAGGAATAACCGTAAAAATAATGCAATACAATCCTGAGCTTCAGGTGAAGCAAGCTATAAAGAAAGTAGACAGGATGGCAAGGGAGAAAAGGGATGAAATTGCAAAAGACGCCGCTGAACAAAAGGAAAAGGCGGCACAAGCAAAGAAGCAGGAAGCAGAGAAACAGGAAATTAAAGTTGAGTCAAATTCAGAGGAGCCGGAAAAAAACACCGAAGTAAAGGAAGCAAAAGTTGAAGAAAGTGGTAAGAATGCGTGAACTCAAATTGATTGTAGGAAAATCAGAATTCAAAAATGGAGAGAGTTACTATGGCAATAATTAAAAAACCAAAGATGCGGGAAATGAATGACAGCGAACTTACAGAGAAACTAAGGGAGCTAAGGCTGGAGATTTCAAAAGAAATAGCAGCAAGCGAGGTTGGCGGCACCGTGAAAAACTCAGGCCGCATCAAAGAGTCAAAGAAAACAATCGCAAGAATACTTACAATTCAGCATCAAAAGAAATTCAAGGGAGGCTAAAAAGTAATAATATGGACAGGAAGGCTATCGTTTCTTTTGGATACGGTAACCTTTTCTTTCCCAAAGAAAAGGCTAGCAAAGGTGTAAAATGGTTTGCACAAAGTGTGGTTTGCCAGAGGATCTGTGCGTCTGCCAGACTATAGCTAAGGAGGCCCAGAAGGTCAAGATTGGTCTAGTGGAAAAAAGATATGGAAAAAGCATGACTGTGATAAAAGGCATAGATACAACAAAAATAGATGTTAGGGATCTTATGAAGAAACTTAAATCAAAACTGGCATGCGGAGGCACATACAAGCATGATGAAATTGAGCTTCAAGGCGACCACCGCGATCGCGTCAAGGAAATCTTGATAAAAGAAGGTTTCCCAAGAGAAATCGTTGAGGTAATTTGATGCGAACTATGAAAAACATTCTGCAGCACGAACTCATAGGACTGGAATGCGAGGTCGTTGATGCAGCAAACAAGTCAAACATCGGGGTCAAAGGAAAAATTGTTGATGAAACTATGAAAACAATTGTTCTGAAGGAAGCTTCAGGAAAAAAGGCAATTATTTTCAAGAAAGAAGCGCAATTCCGCCTGTGGCTCAATGACAAGAAAATTATAATCAAGGGCGATCATCTGGTGTCAAGGCCGGAGGACCGCATCAAGAAAAAAATAAAAAAGTGGTGAAAAATTAAAAGAAGGCATTTACTATGATAACAGCGAAAAAAGATATCGGAACCGGAGCAAGAAGCCCTTCAGCCAGCTGCCAGGGCGACAAATGTCCATGGCACGGCACTTTGAAAGTCAGGGGAAGGTTGTTTGAGGGCACAATAGTCTCGACCAGGGGTTTGGACACTGTGGTAGTGACATGGAATTACTACAAATATATTCCAAAGTATGAGCGATACGAAAGGCGAAAGACAAGGATATCTGCACATAATCCAAAATGCATGCAGACTAAACTTGGAGACGTTGTTAGAATAGGTGAGTGCAGGCCGATATCAAAGACAAAAAAATTCGTTGTATTTGAAAAGATAGGAGTGAGCTAAGGAAGGTAATATTTGAATTGAAGGCTTGCAAGATCTCCAGTTTTGTTGGAGTATTGTAAAGACCTTCAAAACGAAACGACGCGCAGCGTCTATACCCTTAGAAGAAGGCATTTACTATGAAAGCAATATCAGCATCTGTATCAAAACCAATACAGCTTAAGACGAGGCTGCTTTGCGTTGATAATTCAGGAGCAAAGGAGCTAGAGCTTGTATCGGTAAAAACTTACAAAGGCCGTTTAAGAAGACTGCAAAAAGCAGGCATAGGTGATGTAATAATTTGTTCAGTCAAGAAAGGAAAGGAAAAAATGCGGCATGAGATTGTGTACGCAGTGATTGTTCGACAAAGATACCCATACATCAGGCCTGATGGAACAAGAGTAAAATTCCAGGACAATGCAGCAGTTTTGGTAAATCCGAAAAATTTTGAACCGCAGGGAACTGAAATACGAAGCGTTATAGCAAAAGAAGTTGTAGAGAGGTTCAGCCCGATTGGAAAAATAGCAAGTATAGTGTTGTGATAATATGCAAAAAATGTATTCCCCTGATTGGCTTTCGTCAAAACAGCCAAGAAAACAGAGAAAATATAGGTTTAATGCACCGCTGCACAGAAGACAGAAAATGGTTGCAGCTCACCTTGACAAGGCCTTGAAAAAAGAGCTGAAGAAAAGGTCGATGCCTGTAAGAGTAGGCGATGAAGTCATGATAATGCGAGGCGAATATTTGAAAAAAACTGGAAAGGTTTCAATGGTTGACTTGAAGAAGCTGAAGCTTGAAATCGAGGGGATAAAAAGGAAAAAGGTCTCTGGTCAGGAAGTTTCAGTCCTTGTCGACCCGTCAAATGTTAAGATAATAAAAATTGCAGACGAGGCCCGTCGCAAGAAATTCATGAAAGCAAAAAAAGGAGCATCAGCTCCTGCGGCATCAAAGAATCTCTTGGAGGCATCAAAGAAATCAAAGTGAAGTAATATATTGTAAAGACCTTTGAGGCACCGACGCGTACCACCGACGCGTACGCGTCCATACACCTTGCATCCATACACCTTGCGTCTACACAGTCAGAAAAGAAGGCATTTACTATGAAGCGATTGTTGGCACCAGGATTCTGGGAAATTAAGAGAAAAGAGAAAAAGTTCACAGTTACTCCTAGTCCTGGCCCTCACAGCTCTGGCGCATGTATTCCTATTGCTGTGGTCTTGAGGGACATACTTAAGACGGCCGAGGACATGTCAGAAGTAAAGCAGATAATTGCTGCCGGAAGCGTAAAAGTCAATGGAAAGATAAGACGAGACAAAAAATTCCCTGTTGGCCTGATGGATGTGCTGGAAGTAGGAGAAAAATATTACCGTGTTCTTGTAGGAAACAAGGGTTTGAAGCTTTATGAAATAAAGAAGAAGGATGCAGTTCCATTGATGCAGATAAAAAATAAAACGTATGTGAAGAAAAACAAGAAAGGGCTTTGTCTTCAGTTTAATATGCATGATGGAACCAACATGCTCATTGACAATTCAAAAGATTATTCAACAGGCGATGTTCTGGTTTTGAAGGACGGTAAAATATCGGACGTCCTTCCTTTTGCCAAAGATTCTTTGGGTATTATTACAAAAGGAAACAACATAGGTGCGGTCGGCACCGTTGAAAACATAATAGTTAAGCAGGCGTCTTTGAAAAATGAAGTAATTTTGAATGTCAATGGAAAGTCAGAAAAAATTCTTGTTCCGAAGAATTATGTTTTCATAATAGGAAAATCAAAAACCGATGCCAAAGGCGTCAAAACACTTGAGCCTGTTATAGATGTTGCAGGTGGTAAGAATGACTAATGCAATGCAGGCTGTGGGCAGAAGCGGCAGTCAACATGTTATGCGCAACATTAGAATAGAAAAGATAACTTTGAATATGGGATGCGGTACAAATGTAAAAACAGATGATGCAAAATTCATAATTGAAACTCTAAGCAGCAGAAAGGCTGTAATCACGCGGACAAGGAAAAGAACAACATTCAACGTCCCGAAAAATAAAGACATTGGCGCAAAAGTTACAATAAGAGAAGGCTGTGAAGATTTTCTCAAGAGGATATTAGAAGCAAGGGAAATGCGCCTGCCGCAGTCATGCTTTGACATTACTGGCAATGTCAGTTTTGGAATAAAAGAATACATAGAAATCCCTGGAATGGAGTACGAACCAAAGATAGGAATTCTTGGATTTGATGTTTGTGTAACATTGGAACGTCCCGGATATCGTGTAAAGAAAAAGAAAATTTCCAGAAAAATCGGAAAAAAACACAGGATAACCAGGGACGAGGCTGTTAAGTACATTAAGGAAAATTTTGGAGTTGATGTTCAGTGAGGACGAAAGCAGTCAAGAGGAAAATAGGAAAGGGTGCAAAAAAGTGCTCGCGATGTGGAAGTTTCAGGGGAGTAATTGGCAAGTACGGTTTGATGTATTGCCGAAGATGCTTCAGGGAAGTTGCACCATCTCTTGGATTTAGAAAATACAGGTGAAAATTATCAAACACGACCCATTGGCAGATGTATTTTACATCGTTTTCAACACCGAGAAGGTTGGACATGAGGCATGCTTAGTGCCATCTTCGGATTTGGTAAAAAATGTTTTGATGGTTATGCAAAAAGCTGGCTTCATTGGTGGATTTGAACAAATAGAGGACGGAAGGGGTGGAAAGATAAGGATAGAACTTATAGGGAAGGTTAACTATGCAAAAATAATCAAGCCCCGCTTCGCTGTTGGTGTTGACAGTTTTGAAAAATGGGAGTCAAGGTACCTGCCTGCTAAAAGTGCAGGGGTCATAATTTTGTCCACACCAAAGGGCATAATGACGCATCTTGAAGCTAAAGAGCAGAGGATCGGAGGAAGATTATTGGGATATATTTATTGAGTGATTTTTATGCCAGAGAAAAAAATATCGATCGTTGATAAGGCCGATGTGAAGGTTGACGGCAGAAAGCTCATAGTTAAGGGGCCTCTTGGTGAGCTTAGAAAAAATTTTGACGATCCAAGGTTCCTTGACGTCAAAATGGACGTGGATAATAACCAGTTCATTGTTAGCTGCGGCAACAAAAACCGAAAAATCAATGCAATGGTTGGAACGATTGCTGCCCATGCAAGAAACATGATGAAGGGAGTAACAGAAGGATATGCATACGAACTTAGGATAATTTTCAAGCACTTTCCGATAAATATTTCTGCAAAAGACAATGAGATTCAAATCAAGAACTTCCTTGGTGAAAAGTCAGTAAGAACTGCGCAAATTCTTGGCAAAACAGATGTAAAAATTGACAAGGAATCTGTTATTGTCAAGGGAATAAACAAGGAAGATGTTGGCCAGACTGCAGCAAATATTGAGCTTGCTTGCAAGCTTCGAAACAGGGACCGTAGAATTTTCCAGGACGGGATTTTCATATTCAACAAGGCAAAGTGAGGAATTTATTATGTCAAAAAGATTCAAATCGCAGGATTACAGGCGTTTCAAGAAGCTTGGAATTAGATGGCGAAGGCCTGTTGGCAGGCACAGCAAACTAAAAATAAGCAAAGGCGGATCTGGAATCGTGCCACGAATAGGTTATAGAACCCCTAATGCTGTTCGATTCATG
This sequence comes from Candidatus Aenigmatarchaeota archaeon, assembly GCA_016202845.1. Classification (GTDB taxonomy): domain Archaea; phylum Aenigmatarchaeota; class Aenigmatarchaeia; order GW2011-AR5; family GW2011-AR5; genus JACQNW01. The sequence continues at coordinate 4,927 of JACQNW010000092.1, read as the reverse complement.
GCAAGAATTAATGATTCAAAAGGGGTATCTCTTGTCAAAACACATCTTATTCATTCATTTAATGAGTTGGAAAAAGTTCCAAAAGGCGAGCACATAATACTTGCATCAAATATCGGAAAGAAAAAAGTTGTCATGATTGCTGAAAAAGCAAACCAGCTTGGGCTTCATGTTGTAAATTCACAAAAAGCAAGAGCTGCAAAACGAATGCAGAAAACAATTGCTTATAAGAAGGAAATTAATAAAGTCAAAACTAAAAGCGTTAAAGCAGACGAAAAGAAAAATGAAACCTCAGAAAAGAAAGAAGAGAAAGGCAAAGAAGCAAAGGCGGAGGCCGGGCCTTCAATGGAGTAATTATTATGGCAGGTTTAAGGTCTCAGCGTACTATTGCTGCAAGATTGATAGGTTGCGGTGAAACCAGAATCAGGTTTGATCCACTGCGCACCGCAGACATAGCCGATGCCATAACTGCTGCTGATGTTAAAACCTTGATAAATGATGGTGTAATATTTGTTTTGCCAAAGAAAGGCAATAGCAATGCACGGATAAAGAAAAATCTCTTGCAGAAAAAAAAAGGAAGAAAGCAGGGGAAAGGTTCAAAAAAAGGCAAACGTTCCGGACTTAAAAAACGTGCATGGATAACGAGGATAAGGTCAATAAGAAGTGAATTGAACAAGCTTCAGGAAGAAAACAGGATTGAAAAGAAAACTTACAGGCGAATGTACAATATATCGAAAAGCGGCTTCTTCAGAAGCAGAAATCACTTATTGGTGCATTTGGAAAGAATCGGATTGCTCAAGGAGGCAAAAGCGAAGAAATAATATTGAAATATAGAGTCAGAAAAGAAGGCAGTTACTATGTTACGAAGAAGACGTGAAGGCAGGACGGATTACAGGGCAAGGCTTGCCATGGTAAAATCCAGGACAGCAAGAATAGTCATACGAAAATCTCTGAACAATATTCATATTCAGGTTATTGATTATAGCACGACTGGAGACAAAACTGTTATAAACGTTTTTTCAAAAAAACTTGCAAAATATGACTGGAAATATCACGGAGGATCAATGCCATCTGCTTACCTTATAGGATTTCTTGCAGGAAATATGGCCTTAAGCAAGGGGATTAAGACAGCCTATTTGGATATAGGCCTTCAAACTTCGACAAAGGGCTCTGTGCTCTATGCAGCTGCTTTGGGTGCAAAAGATTCCGGGTTGAATGTTCCTATTGGAAAAGACATCTTGCCATCACAAGACAGGATTTCAGGGAAGCACATTGCAAAATATGCAGAGGCGCTGAAGAAAAGCGACCAGGCAAAATACAACAGGCAGTTTTCATATTACAACAAAAACAATCTTGAGGCTGAAAAAATGCCTGAAAAATTTGCAGAGACAAAAAGCAAAATAAATGGTGAATATTCTGGTAAGGAGAGGGATTTGTTATGAACGAATCACGTCATGGCAAAGGTTTTCCAAGGACAAAGCTGGGAAGACAAGTGTCCGAAGGTGCTGTGTCAATAGACGATATTTTCAAGAGCGGTAAAAAAATTAAGGAATCTGAGATAGTCGCGAGACTTATTCCTAATCTTCAGACTGACATAATTTTGGTGGGTGGATCGCCTGGGAAAGGTGGTGGCTCTAGAAGAACTCCTACAAGAAGAACTGCTCGCATGCACCGTTCCGGAAGGCGTTATCGTGCGTCTGCCATGGTTCTTGTCGGTGATGGCGAAGGCCATCTTGGAATAGGGAAAGCTGCTTCAAAAGAGAACAAGCTTGCAATGGATAAAGCCTTGGAGCAGGCGAAGCTTAGCATTATACCAATCAAAAGAGGATGCGGTTCATGGGAGTGTTCATGTGGCGGAGATCATTCAATACCTGTTGAAACACAGGGTAAGTCGGGCTCTGTAAGGGTTATTTTAATCCCGGCGCCAAAGGGCATCGGTTTATGCGCCAACGACGAAGCCAAGAAATTGCTAAGGCTTGCCGGCATAAGGGATGTATGGACCAAATGTTTCGGCCAGTCAAGATCAAGAATTAATTATACAACGGCTGTTTTTGACGCTTTAAGAAAAATGAACCAGATGAAAGAAAGGGCTGAAGAAAAACCAAAGGATGATGATTTATGAATAATGAACAGGCAAGGGGACCAAAGCACAAATTGGCAGTTGTGCGATTAAGAGGCGATGTTGGTACAGACAGATCTGTGATAGAAACGCTGAAGATTCTTGGTTTGAGGAAAATAAATTCTTATAAATTCTTGCCAGACACTTCAATAGTCAGGGGCATGCTTCAAAAATGCAATCCTGTAATTACATGGGGAGAAGTTGACGAAGGCTTTGAAAAGGGTTTCGACAACATCAAGCTGAAGCCGCCAAAAGGCGGTTTTGCCTCATTTCATCATTCGCACCCGAGAGGAGATTTGGGATATAGAGGCGACAAAATAAAGGCTTTAGTAGAAAAGATGAGCAAGGTGTGATTTATGCCGGTTAATTTCAGAAAGAAAAATAGAAGGATGCGCGGCAAGACCACGCATGGATGGGGAACAAAGAAAAAGCACAGGGGCAGCGGTTCCAGGGGCGGCGCAGGCTGGGGCGGCGCAAAGAAGCACAAGAAGACATTCATCTACAGCTACGAACCTGAACATTTTGGCAAAAAAGGATTTTTCTCCCTTCACAAAAAATTAAAATACATTAATATCGAAGACTTGAACAAGATTGTAGAACGATCCGAAGCACAAAGTGCATCTAAGCAAGCGGATATAGATCTGACTTCTATGGGTTATGACAAGCTGCTTTCAAGAGGGAAAATAAACAGGGCTATTACTGTTACAGTATCTTCATCGTCTGCCAAGGCAAAGGAAAAAATAGAGAAAGCAGGCGGAAAAGTGCTCGGAGGAAAGGAATAATTATAATATTTAGAAAAGAAGTTCCTTATGATCTCCAGTTTTCTTGGAGTATTGTAAAGACCTTCTTTTCCATCTGCAAAGAACGGAGTTCTTTGAGAGTTCAAAGAAACAAGAACTTCAAAGATTCTTTGCAACAAAGAAGGTCTTTACTATGTCAATATTGGATACAATAGGGAGCAAGTTTCCTGGAGTAGAAGGCCCTAAGGGTCATTTATCTTTTAAGGCCCGACTTAAGTGGACAGGTTTGATATTACTTATCTTCTTGCTGCTTGGACAAATAACTGTTTTTGGTATCTCTCAGGTCTCTTTGCAGCAATTCCAGTTCCTGGAAATAGTCCTGGGGTCGTCAATAGGCTCTTTGATGACGCTGGGCATTGGGCCTATTGTCACAGCATCTATCATATTGCAGCTGCTAGTTGGGTCAAAATTGCTGCCATGGGACATTAGAAGCGAAGAAGGAAAAAGAAAGTTTCAGTCTATGCAAAAACTTTTGACAATTTTCTTCTGCTTTTTCGAATCTTTTGCATATGTCGCATTTGGCGCAATCAGGCCATCAGATCCAAGCTTCATGTCGTTCATAATTGTGCAGTTAACTATAGGTGGCATACTTGTCTTGTTCATGGACGAAGTGATAAGCAAATGGGGTATCGGTTCTGGAGTTTCATTGTTCATCGCCGCTGGTGTCACAAAAACAATTTTCGTTAGGGCATTCAACCCTTTGACTGCTGCAGGTTCTAACATCCCGGCTGGTCTTGTTCCTCAATTTATCACATTTATTTCAATTGGCGATCTTTTCCAGGCATTTGTAGCTTTGGTTCCTATAATTTCCACAATTGTGGTTTTCCTGATAGTTGTTTATGCACAGTCATTAAAGGTGGAAATCCCGATTGCATTTGGCTCAATAAGGGGCTTTGCCAGAAGATGGCCTTTGAACCTTATCTATACTAGCAACATTCCTGTCATCCTTATTGCAGCCTTGCTTGCGAATCTTCAGCTAATGGGATCCATGGTCGCGAAAACAGTCGAGGAGGGAACTAGGTGCGGCTTCCTTGGATGCTTCAATAGCCAAGGCTCTCCTATAAGCGGCCTTGTTCTGTTTTTCAATGTCTCATCGTCACTTTCTGTCCAGGTATTTTTCCTGACAATATTGGTAGTGATCTTTGCAGCAGCTTTTGCAGCATTTTATTTCAAGTTCAAGGAAAGCTTCAAGATTGTTGTATTCGCAGGAATCATAAGTATAATTCTAGCCTTCTTGCTCGCCTCGTCCACAACAGGCTTGCCTACAGGAGAAGAATTCCTCAGGTCTATTGTTTACTTGCTGATACTTGTCGGCGGTTCTGTCGTGTTCTCTATTTTCTGGGTTACTACAAGCGGCATGGACGCGCGCTCTGTTGCAGAGCAGATAGAAGGCATGGGAATGCAAATTCCCGGCTTCCGCAGGGACCCAAGGATTATAGAGCAGGTATTGGAAAGGTATATTCCAACACTGACAATAATTTCCGGTTTTTTCATAGGATTGCTCGCAGCAATCGCAGACTTTACAGGAGCACTCGGGACAGGAACAGGCATACTGCTGACAGTCATGATCATATACCAGCTTTACGAAAGCATAGCCACAAGATATGTCGAAGACATGCACCCAGCTGTGAGAAAGTTTTTCGAGTGAAACCTTCTTTTTATAGCAAGCCCAGCTTTTCAGAGGAAGAAACTGTTTGGCTTCACTTTTTATATTACTAAATAATAAAATTCACATAGGAAAGAAGTACGTCTAGAGGAAAACCTTAGGTTGTCCTTGACGCGGTCATGGTCTAATGGCAGTTAAGGAATCATTAGAGGACAACAGCCTTCCAAGAGCCCTTTCTTTTCCGCAGAAAAGAAACCCCTCGGGGAAAGAAAAGATAAAGGGAAAGAAGCAAGCTGTTTATGAGGGTTCAAATCCCTCTGGCCGCATTTGGCAGTGACAAGATATGAACATAAAATTCAGAAATAAAAAACAAAAAAAGGAAAATTAAGTTTTCATTATGTGCTT
>JACQNW010000091.1 GCA_016202845.1 Candidatus Aenigmatarchaeota archaeon | reverse complement strand
TTCATCAACACTTAACTTACCAGAGCACAAGTTTCCATCCCTTTTTAAGCTTTTCTATTATCATTACTTTGAAGTGACACTAATATGGCAGACGATGACAATTTCATATATTTTCTTGTAGCGGGGCTGGTTGTAATAGCCATACTACTGGCTGCATTCAATTTAGGCGGATATGTAAATACACAGCCAGCTGTTGACAGGAACATTACATTCAGGGAGCCTATAATTGTAAAGAATCTCAGCGGGGCTGTTCTTGTAGGGTTTATAGAAAAAGACGCATTCCAGTCGTTTCCTTTCCTGATAGACGTGAAGAATACAAGGGATATGATATCAAAGGACCTTGGCAGTTTCAGGATTTACAACGGATTGCTGTTCGGGGAACAAGGGGCAAAATACAGGATTGCAACAAAAGGCATGGATTCTCTTTCAATAAATTATGAAATTTTGAATACGAATGATTATGGCAATATTATAATTAAGGCGAATGGCGTGGAGCTCGTAAATGAAAGGCAAACCGCGGGCACTTACCAGATTGACGTGCCGAATACAATTTTAGGGGACAGTGTATTGGTGGAAGTAATGGCAGGCAGCAGCACATGGAAAATATGGGCTCCTACTGTTTATGACCTCAACATGCAGCTGGAAGCAAAGGGGTTTGCAGACACTGCAAGGGAATTCAGGTTCATTCTTCTGGATGATTTCATAGAGCTTACAGATGCCAAGCTTAATCTGGCATTTGACAAGGCTGTAGGCGGGGCTGAGATAAGGCTCAACAACAGGCTTGTGTTCAACGGCCTTTTGCAGGACACTCAGGCTATAGACATAGACAAATCATTCTTGGAGATAGGGGAGAACGTGGTTACGTTTGTCCCATGGCAGGATTCGATATTTGAAGGAAGAGCTTCACTGGTTGCATTCTTCAAGGTGCCCCAGGAAAACATAATGAGGGTGCCTTTGAACTTTACCTTGTCGGAAGTAGAGCACCTGCCAGGAACAATAACATTTGACATAGTTGATATTCAAAAACCAGGGGGCTTTTCTGTAAAGCTGTTCAAGGGCAATGAAGTGCTGTTTGCAGACTTTGCAACACTGGCAGAAGGCAGGTATGTCTTTGAGCTGAGGAATGCAAAAGTAGGTATTAATGCGCTTACAATCCAGGCCGTGGACGGCGCAGCATTCCTGCTGAAGAATCTGGATGTTAGGATATAATTTATCTTATCTTTTCCTCTATTTCCTGTTTGAATTTCCAGTTCAGATACCATTGGTTATCTGTATAATCATGATAAGTATAATCACAGTTATACTGTTCAAACCTACGATTATTCCTTGTGTTTTTGACCAGTCCACCAGTCAAACATGTCCCTGCGCAGCTTTGCCATTCTTCCGTCAGGATGAATAAATACAACCCCTTCAGGGAAGGCTATCTGGCCTGCGCGCTTTCTCATAAAAAGCGAGAATATATCGTCCTTAAGCCACTTTGATATTGCTTCGTATGTTTTTGGATATTTTCCCCATGACTTGTAAGCCAGATGGTCCCATACATATGCAAGCGGGATCCATATATGCCTTTCCAGCTTGTAAGGGTTTCCGTTAATGGCAGGCCCGATGACTTCGCCAAAAAACTGGCCGTCTTCAGAAGGGATGTATTCTTTTTTGGTTGCCTCAACAAGGGCTTCGTTTATCCTCCAGTCGCCTGTTATCATTTTTATTGGATTGAGACGGTTGAAGACAGCAGTGAGCTCTCCGCTTTCCATGACTATGCTTACGTTCGTACCGTCAAGCTTTTCCGTGGCTTTGACGTTGCTATCAGAAAAAACCCATTCATAGCCCTCTGTAATTTCTGGCGTGACTATATATTCGCCATTAATTGTCTTCCTTAAGAATGGCGATTCTAATTTTGGCATATCTTTAGCAAACACTTTTTTCATAATATCACATTAGATTTTATACAGGATTTCAACAGAGACATTTATTTGTAATTTAATGGGTCGATTCTTTTCACATTATCGACCTTGTCAAAATCGCCATCTGCAGAAATTATTTTGGAAATAGAATTCATTTCCATAGTTGCTATGTGTATGTAATCCGCGCCTGATACATTGTACTTATAGCTTGCAGCGTTCTCTATTATGAAAATGCTCATATCTGTCCAGTTTATTGGCAGAGAAAGTACGGCTGAAATACTTTCTTTAACATTTAATTTGTCTCCAGCAACCTTTTTTATTTTTACAAGCACATTTATCAGTTCTGTCAACACCAATGTTGAGCATGCCACGTCTATTTTTTTATTTTCTACGTCTTCAAGGATTTTCTTGCATGAAACGCCGTACTTTGGATGATTTTCTATCGCATAAACAAATATGTTTGTATCAATGTACATCATTTCATTTCATCCCTGGCTTCTTTCACAAGCTTTACTGCATCGATATCAAGCTTTATTTGTGATGTAAGAAATTTTACAGGGTCCTTGAACTTTTCCTTCTTATGCACAACAACCATGCTTTTCACGACATGCCATTCCACGTCTTCACCTGCTTCCACACCCAACACTTTCCTTATGGCCTTTGGTATTGTTGTCTGATATTTCTTTGTCACAGAAGTTTTGTTGCTCATAACAAGTATTACTCGTAATACTATTTAAAAGTTTCATGGCATATGACAGGTTTTTTGTATAGCAGAGACCAGTGCGTGGTGAGAAGATATGAAAGCGCCCAGCCATAAAAGGCAGTTTTATACTCATTTTTCAATATAATTAAAATGAAGCCGCATGAAAAGATACTTTTTCTTGAAAAGGAAATAGACAATACAATATTGCAATAAATAATTTCCTGGCCAAAATTATCAAATGTTTGAAAAAACAAAGCAGCGAATTCTTAGAAAAGAATCTTCAAAGCCGCTGCATTGCATAGATACTTCCGTCTTTCTTGAAATGACGCTGGATACCAAAGAGGGAAAAATTTGTCAAAGTCATCTTGCAAATATGGGAAAAGGCAAATATTATAGAGGTGTTTTGCCGTTATCTGTTCTTGATGCAGAGCATCTTGTTTCTGCGAAACGAGCCTGCGCCAATGTATTTATCACACTAGACAAAAAACTCATCTATAACACTGCTCTAGAAAAAGAACTTGGCATTAAAATAAAGCCCCCGTCTGATTTTGTTAGTATCTGAATTTGGTATGGTTTTTTTTGGACATTTGCCTGACTTTTTCCAAAAGCGAATCTAGTTCAGGGTCGCCAAAACTTACATTGCCTAATTTGGCAGCCTTTTCCTCTATCTCTTTTTTAGATGGATACATTATTAGCACCTTTATTATAAATTTATAAATGTTATTGATATTTATGCTTATAAGCTTAAGAAAAATAAAGCCCCCTCACAGGGACTTTAGTCATTTCCTTGAAACTCTGTTTTTAATACTGATTTTTCTAATACATTACAATGGACAACGAAGACCGACGCCTAGGGGCGTCCAACCACAAAAAAATACTTTTTCTTGAAAAGGAAATAGACAAAATAAAACACCTGCACAAGCTTGGCAAGCTTGAGACAAAAGAAGCCAGGAAGCAGATCAAGATGTACGAGGCAGTGCTCGCAGAGCTTGTTGCAGGCATGCCCCAATATTATAAGGAAATATACAGCATGAAGAAAGAACACGGTGTGGCATAAGAGCCTGCGCGGGGCAACATAGCTTTATATATTCACTAAGTGAATATTCAGTAGGTGAATATATGAAATTTGTAGACAGGGAAGCTGAGCTATCTGACATGGGAAAGCTGCTGGAGCTTTCCAAAAAGAAGGCTTTTCTAATAGGGATTTTTGGGCTAAGGCGGGTAGGTAAAACTGCATTAATAAGCCATTTTATCAAGCAGCAAGATTCATTATATTTTTTTGTGAATGGAGACAAAACGTCGCCTGATCTGCTTTCCGAGTATTCTGAAGAACTCAGGAAAAGCGGCGTGTTAACGCCGCTTGAACATATAGGCAACTGGGATTCATTTGTGGAACTTCTTTTTCAGAGATGCAAAGGCAAAATTTTGGTTTTCGACGAGTTTCAGAACTTCTCTTCTGTTGAGCCGTCAGTTTTTTCTGTTTTTCAGAAGTTTTTTGACAAAAATGAAAATACACCTATTATGATAATATTTTTAGGATCTCTCATAGGGCTCTTTAAGAAAATATTTGAGGACAAAAAACAGCCACTTTATGGGAGGCTTAAAAGCAAAATCAAACTGAAACCTCTTAGGTTTTCAGAGGCTGCAGAAATGCTTAATGAGCTGGGTTATAAAGAAACAACTGATATTGTGCCTTTCTACAGCGTATTTGGAGGGTTTCCAAAATACTACGTATCTGTGGAAGATTACGGGCTAAACAAAAAGCCGCTGCTGGACGTTATAGAAAGCTTGTTTCTTCTTGAAAGAGCTCCCCTTAAAGCTGAAGTAGAGGACATACTCAAGCAGGAATTTGGGAAAAGAAAATCCTTGTTTTATTCAATACTTTACGCTATAGCTTCGGGGAAAACAAAAATAAATGAAATCGCGTCGGCTGTCGGAATGAAGGAATCTTCCATAAGCAGGCACATGAATGATTTGGTGCAGCATTTTGAATTTGTAAAAAAAGAATCCACTGTTTTTAATGAAAACAAAAAGACAATTTATAAAATAAATCACCCTCTGATTGAGTTTTGGTTCAGGTATATTTACAAAACCTATTCTGAATATGCTATCGGGCAAGCTGAAAACATAAAGTCTTTCATGGCTTCTGATATAAACTCCTTTATTGGCAGAAGATTCGAAGCTATAGCATCAGAGTTTCTTACCCTCCAAGAGAATTTGCCTCTAAGCCCCTCTAAAATTGGCCCATGGTGGGGGCATCATAGGGTTGAAGGCATAAGGAAGGAGATAGAAATAGATATCGTATGCCTGGACGAGAACAAGAAAGAAGCTATGTTCGTAGAGTGCAAATGGTCTGCACTGAAAGAAAAGGAAGCGCTAAGGATACTAGAAGAGCTTAAGGAAAAATCAAAGCACGTGGAATGGAAAAGGAAGAAAGAATATTTTTGCATAATAGCCAAAAAAATAAACGGAAAGGAAGCCCTCAGGAAGGCAGGCTATTTTGCCTACGACTTAGAGGATTTTGATAAGATTATGAAAAGCAAAAGAATAGACTAACAATATAACTGTTATTTTAAAGTAGTAAATAACTTTAAATAGTTTTCTGTTTAAAGAATTGATTGATAATAATGAGTGCAGGACGTTTTTTGGGTGCTGTTACAATAGGAGCACTTTTAGGTTTGGGAGCAGGCTATTATTGGGGCGGCAGCAAAGTGCAAGTTCCTGAAACAAAGAAAGTCAAGTATGTTGTTAAGGATTCTATAAACTGTGAACCTGATTTTGAGGTCACACCAGACTTAAAAGTCAAATTTGGCCAATGGAAAGACTGCGACAGCCAGACTCTTTGGAGAGAGGTCGTAAGCGCTTACAAAATGCATGGAGCCTCGAATAATGATATTTCTAATAAAGTCAGGGACGTTGCTAGAGCAAACAAACTGACAGCAAAACATGATATTATCAGAATGATTCCCAATGCAGAGGGATGCAAGGATACTACACTTGGCAGCGACACTCTTCCGGAAGTTCCAGCAGGCAAGGAGATGGTATTTCCACACACGGGCAAAAAAGTTGACAAAGGCTGCAAAGCTGTTTATGATACAGTAATGGTTGACGTTCCTACTGGTGCTTACAGAACAGAAAGCACGGGTGGATTCCCTTGGTGGTATCCGCTTCTTGGCGCTTTGGCAGGCGGAATAGGATATTTATTTGGTCGTGGCGGACGACGCGATAGGGATACTCCAGAACCGCCTCGCGGCGAAGGAGAAGCCCCAGGAAGGCGTTTTGTTCCTGAAGAGGCTGCAGAACAGCCAGCAGGCGCTGCACCAGCAGATGAAAGACGAGAGGACGCGGGCGCACACGTGGCAAGGACTGATTTAGGCTTAGCAGAAGCTCCAAGAGCAGGGGACGATACTGCTAGAAATCCTAATCCAGAAGACGAAGGTCCTGGCCTGGCAGGCGGAAGAGGCAGGCGCACAAGGCGTGGCGAGACAGTTGCACGAGGCCCAGAAACTCCGCAAGGCGGAGGCACAGAAGGCGCACAATCATATTTTAGCGATTCAACAGTCGACACATTGCTTGCAGGTTATGCTTCATATAGAGCAGGCGGACGCGTAAAAGCTGCTGATGTAGAAGGAAAAGCAGTGGCTTACAAGGCATTTAAGGATCGCGGCGCAACAAGAAAGGCTGGTGGAAAAGACATCTTTGACCGCAAGGTTGCAAGTTACCTGGACCTTGACAATGAGGTTGTTAATGCTTACAGAACTAAGAGCGCTGAACAAGTCGCTGCAGAATACAAGTCAAAAGGCGTTGACATAAGCGCTTCAACAATCCGCAGGCTTGCAAAAGAAGAGCTTGGCGAGATTGGTTACAAGGCGCTCATGAAAGAGAAAAGACGCCATAGAAAGCTGGCTTATCCAGGCGCTGCTGAAATCAACGATCGCAGGGCAGCAGTTCTGCCTTATAGGACAGAAACAGCCGCTTAATTTTTTATAATTTTCAACACATATATTT
>JACQNW010000088.1 GCA_016202845.1 Candidatus Aenigmatarchaeota archaeon | reverse complement strand
GTTGATAGGATATGAAAAAACAAAAACGTATGTCATGGGACGAAGTCAGTAAATATATAAAAGAGGCCAGAAAAGACCCTGAATTCAGAAGAGACTTAAAGGAATTTATAGCTGTAGCTGAAGGCCGCAAAAGATCAAAGTAGTTTTCTTTTGAATTCATCATAGCCTATAAAATTCGGCGTTATGAAGTTGTGATCTTTATTGGTGGTATAGTAGGCTTTTTTTGCGGGGTGTGAAATCATTGTTCTGTTGTCTTCAGAAACCACTATATCTAATTCGCTTATTGTCGCCTCTGCTACAATTAGCATGTCGTTTCTCATAAATTGCCATGAGGTATACTTGTACGATCATTTATTAATCTAGAACTTCATAACCCTTTCAATTGCAGCTGCAATTCTTTCAGCATTTGGAAGATAATAATTCTCCATCTTTGGCAACGGCATCACGACATCATAGCCTGTGACCCTTTCTATCGGTGCTTTCAACGACAGAAGGGTGTGCTCCTGAATAATAGAAACTAGCTCTGCTCCAAAGCCGCATGTGCGGGGAGCTTCATGCACAACAACACATCTCCCTGTCTTGCCAACAGATTTGATTATAGTTTCCTTGTCCAAAGGCTTTAGCGTGCGGACATCTATGATTTCTATCGATGTGTGGGAGAGCTCGGCTGCTTTCTGGCATTCCCTTACCATTGCACCGTATGCTATTACTGTTATATCACTGCCTTGTTTTACAACATTGCATTTTTCCAATGGCACTGTATAGCTCTCATCAGGAACTTCCTGCTTTATAGCGCGGTAAATTCTTTTTGGCTCCAGAAAAATTACAGGATCTGGATCGCGAATTGCAGAAATCATCAAGCCTTTTGCATCATAAGGGTTTGAGGGAATGACAACTTTCAGCCCAGGCGTGTGCGCAAAATATGTTTCAGGGCTGTCTGAGTGATGTTCTAATGCCTTTATTCCTCCGCTGTAGGGAGCGCGAATAACAAGCGGGCAGTGAAATCTTCCCCTGCTTCTTGTGCGGATACGTGCAGCATGATTCACAATCTGGTTGAATGCCGTATGCATGAAACCGTCGAATTGTATTTCTGCAACAGGCTTCAAACCATATACAGACATGCCTATTGCTGATCCTACTATTGCAGATTCTGCAAGAGGCGTGTCAACAACTCTCTGCTCTCCAAATTTTTTTTGCAGGCCATCTGTAACTCTGAATACGCCTCCATCAATTCCAACATCTTCGCCAAGAATTATCACATTACTATCGGCTTCCATTTCATTTTGCAGTGCGCTGTTAATAGCCTGGACAAGATTCATTACGGAAGAAGAACCTAGGTTCTCCCCTACGTCTGCCTCTCTCCTGATAGAAATGTTATTATTTTTTATTTTCATTATTATCAATCCATTCTTTTTGCTCTTTCAACGACTCAGGCAGTTCTGCATATGTGTAATCAAACATATCTGCAACAAGAGGCTGTCCTGCAATCTCTGCCTTTGCAACGGCATCTGCTACTTTCTTGTTCAATCTTTCCAACAACTGCTTTTCGTAAACTGCCGACCACAACCCTTTAGACAACATGAATTTTTGCATCCTTGTGATAGGGTCCCTCTTTTTCCAGTTTTCAAGTTCAGTTTTTGGGCGGTACTTGGATGCGTCATCTGATGTTGTGTGATCTGACATCCTGTATGTATCCATTTCTATGAATGTTGGGCCGCTGCCTGATCGTGCTTTTTCTAATGCATATTTAGCTGCTTCGTAAACTGCAAAAACATCATTCCCATCCACCTGGACTCCTTCAAGCCCGTATGCTATTGCTTTCTGCGCAATAGTTTGCGAGGCTGTCTGCTTGCTTACTGGCATGGAAATTGCCCATTTGTTATTCTGGCAAATAAAAACACACGGAACTTTCAGCGCTCCTGCAAAGTTCATTCCCTCATGGAAATCTCCTTCGCTTGTTGCACCGTCGCCAAAAAATACAACAGATGCAGGAGTTTTTTTGTCATTCTGTTTTTTTATTTTCATTGCATATGCTGCTCCAACTGCATGGGGTATCTGGGAGCCTACAGGAATCGAAATTGTAAAATTATTAAGGTCTTCGGGTATTTTCTGCCCCCGCTCGTCGCCCATCCAGTACTGGTATAATAAATCCAATGGCATTCCCCTTGCTATCTGAACACCGTCTTCCCTGAATGACGGGAACAGCCAGTCATCCTTCTGCATTGCAAGAGCAACAACAACCTGCGCTTCCTGACCATGAATCGAAGCATACGTCAGCATCCTCCCCTCTCTCTGGAGTTTCAGCGCTATGCCGTCAAAAATTCTTGCCAAAACCATTGATTCGTAAATCTGCTTGATCTGATCATTTGACAATTTAGGCAATTTTCCTAACACTTTTCCCTGCGGGGAGAGAATTTCCAGCCTCCGGACTTCAAAACTTGCAACTGGTTTGCCCAATCCATTTTTTTTGATGTTTCTTGATTTTGGCATATAAAATTATAACGGGGCTAATAAATAAGCACGATGCTGCAGCATATTGATGCTTTTTATATTCAACAGGCTTCATGGTTTTATGACAGAGATATTTGAGCTTAGAGGTTACTGCCCGCGTGGTTCAGATCCTGAAAGAAGAATTGCGCTTCATAATCTTACTGTTAATTACACAAAAAGATTTTTGACTGACCAGGCGCTTCAATATTTTCTCCTGCCTGGGTTAGAGAAGCCTGTCAGATCATGGCATGACATCCATAACTGTGTCTGGAACAGGGCAAAAGTTTCTGGGTTTTTGTCTTATGTTGAATATGTAATTGAGCGTGCCACAAAGCCTATGATTGTTTATGCAGAACGCCCTGTGATCTTTACAGGCTCTGACGACGACCTCTGCAGTGTGAGAGTTTTAGGAACAGGCGCAGAACCCCAGAATGTTGAACATTTTCAGCAAGAATGGATGAGCCAGCATACTACAAGAGAAACAGTGCGCAAATATGCTGCAATATTGCAATCTGCTTTTGACGCATATAATTTGCAGTTTATGCTTCACACACTTTCACCTGCATCACTAACAAAAGTTTTTAGAGAATCTGACAGGCAATTTCAATATTTGCAATGACTGGGGAAGAAAATGACAAATATGTAAGAATGTCAATGAGCAGGAAAGTTTAATCAGATGGATTTTTGAGCATTACATTACAAATCTTGTAAATCCGTTTTTATCAAGATATATACTTTATTATCTTCGTGTCCTTACAGTCTGACGCGAGGCTGTGATAATTGCAGATACGCGCATCTTGCCAGGCCTTCTGTCAGAAATCAATGCAGCATTTGCTCTCTGCCCAGCAGCTCTGCCGGCATTGTAACTGGCAATATACATTCTTGCCGCAGAACTTTCCCTTGAAAAAATGCCCATTGGAATTTCCCTTGTTTCTAATGTCGTTTCGCGGACATAGCCTGCTTTTGATATTTCCAGATCACTTCTATAAACAGGCAGATCTGGCTCACCGCCCCCTAATAATTTGTCATACCATGCCATAAAAATTATCTCTTGTTCATCTTGTATGCTGTAATTAATCCTGCCGCTACTCCTGCAGGCTCGCTTAAAAAATCAATAAGACCTGATGTTCCATGCACAATATCATTCAAGTAAGGAACAGTTCCTGTTCCTGCCGCCCAATTAAATCCATTTGCTGCATATTCCATTGCATTATCAACCAAAAGGTAAGCTCCAAGTCCAACGCCTAACGTAAGAGCCGCCCTGCCTAAAGCTTGCATCTCTTGCATTCCCATAACCACTGTAAAGTGGTTAATTATTTAAAGGTATTCTTACTACTGTATGCATGGAAAAAACAACCAGGTTTGCTGTAGAAGAACACACAATTGATGTAGAAGGAAGCTCTTTGCATGTTTCTACATGGCATTATTGGGATCGAAATATGAAACGCCTATTCGGATATGAAATTCATGATCCTTCTTTTCCTGAATCAAAAAGAAAATCTGAGCGATATGAATCAAGAGGAATGGCAATGGCAGGCGCTCTTTCTGCTATTAGAATGAAAAAATATCGTTAGTTATTTCACTTCCATGTACCACAATGCTGCGCCCAAAAGTATCAAAATAATAATTATGACAATGCCTAATGACATTTCATCTGAGAGTTCTGCCGGGCAGTTTTGGTCAACAAAAAAATCTTTTTCAATTACTGTTGAATTCTGGCGCAGTTTCAAGGTGGCATTCATGTCATTTACAGTGGAAAATTTCAGCTTCATGTCCGCTTTTCCATTGCACAATGCATTGTTAACATAGAAGAAAGTGTCTTTTGGCCCTTCATCTGTTATTACATGGCCCGGCGCATCTATTTTTACGTCCCAGCATCCAACAACATTTGCCCTTACAGATATGTCGAAGTTTTTGCATGTTCCTGATGATGACACATCTATTGATTGGGCAAAGACCATTGGTATAATGAACAACATCAAAAGCAAGATTAGCTTTTTCATACCCAGTCACGTTTTTTCATCCTTATCTTGAACAAGTTTTCAATAAAATCAGTGCCTGCGTAGCCCGCCAGCAGGGCAAATTTAGGATCGTCTGCGATGAAGACGCCTGCCAGCAGGCCAAGACCGCCTGACGAAAGCAAAGAAACAACAAGCCAGTCTGTGCGAAAGCGCCTTTTCTTTGCAGGCGTCTTTGTCATGTATTTTGAGAGGCCGACCAGCGCTCTTATGATCCCGCCAAGAAAGCCTGCAAGAAATATTTCAATAACCATAAAATAGCTTGTTTTGAGCCAGGCTTAAAGGTTTTTGGTGTAGTTATAGGTTAATTATGTAACCATTACATAGTGGTTAAAAAGCTTACTACTATACAATTATGCATGAAAGTTCACTATTTTGCTGCTGCATTGGCTGCTCTAGCTATGTCTATGCCGGGCTGTAAAAATTCGCAAAATGAAAGCCATGAGATTGTAAAAAAAGAGCTTCGCATTAAGGACGGGGTCATTCTTTACCAGTCAGATCCGACAGCCAAGAACCATATATATGTGATAGGACAGGCGCATCGCCCGGCAGTTGATGTTTCGCATGTCGATGAAACAACATCAATTGTTGTTGCATCCCAATTGCAGGCTTATACAATAGCTAAAAATCTAGAAAATGTTGGAAGCCTTTTGATCGAAGGATGCGCAATTGACCGTGACCTGAAACAATTTTATGAAAAGTTTCATGACAGGCATGACATAAGCCTGCGCCTGGGTTTTTTCGACAATGGAGAAAGAGAGCAAGAGCATGTTTTAAGTTCTCTTCTAGAAACAATCCCCGGCGAACCGGTGAATGATGCGACTGCAATGATATATGAAAGGTACAATTTTCTATCTCCAAAAGGGTTTGAAACTTCAGAAGATGCCATTGACAGAATGATAGAGCTGGAACCTAATTTAACAGATAGCAAGGCTTATCTGGAATGGAAATATCTTCACAATGTGAGGTCATGTTTTCTTCTTGGAAACGGGCCAAAGATTGGAAAAAGCGAGTATCAAAGTGGCAGGGCAAAGTCTGCAGATGCATTGTCCATAGTTGGATACGTGCATCTGCCTGCGATTATTGAGTATTCGAAAAGAGGAAAATGTGAGTTAGACCCTCCTACTGGATCTGTTTACCCAAAAGTGGATCAAACTTTAGACATGCAAGGCTATGGTGTTGTGGTGATAGTTCCGGATGTTTTATACAACGACTTCAAGGACATGGAAAGGCAATTCCCTTAAACTTCCTTATGCCTGAAACAGCTTACAAGATGGTCATTTACCATGCCTGTTGCCTGCATGTGAGCATAGCAAATAGTAGAACCGACAAACTTGAATCCCCTTTTCTTGAGGTCTGCGCTCATTTTGTCTGAAATTTCTGTTTTTGCAGGCAGGTCTGAAAGCTTCTTGAACTTGTTTTTTATTTGCTTGTTATTCACAAACATCCACATATAGCTGTCGAAAGAACCAAAGTCTTTTTTGACTTCAATAAATCTTTTCGCGTTGTTTATGCAGGCTTCTATTTTCATCCTGTTCCTTATTATTCCTTCATTTTTCATCAGCCTTATGAGATCTTTGCTTGAATATTTTGAAATACTTTTTGGGTCAAACTTGTGAAAAGCTTTCCTGAAATTCTCCCTTTTCCTTAGCACGATTTCCCAGCTAAGCCCTGCCTGCATTCCCTCAAGAACCAGGAACTCGAACAGCTTTCTATCGTCATATAGCGGTACTCCCCATTCCTCATCATGATACTTTATCATCTGGTCGCTTTTAGCCCATTCACAACGGCGCATTATAATAATTGTTCCAGTATCATTTTTAAAACTATAGTGAAAGACATAGATTTTATTCATAGTTTTTATAGTATTATTTGTTATTTCATGGGCTACGGGAAGAAGGAGTGTTTGATACGGGACTATTGACATGGATTATAGGATTTTTGATAATGGGAAACACCCAGTACTTTATTATTTCCCCTGTGCCCATGCCTTGAATTTATCATAGCTTGTTGAGCCGCAGATCCATTTGCCGCTTTGCTTGTTTATAAAAAAAGGCACCCCTCCGCAGAAGCCTTTGTCGTATTTTTTCAGCATTTCTGCATTCTGTGCATTGTGCCAGACTTCTATGCGCTGGACAACAATGCCGGTCTCCTGCTTCAGTTTTTCAATAAGGGGCTCCATTTCCCTGCAATGGACGCACTCTGTGCCATAGAATTCTAATAAGCCAGATTCTGCCATTTTTACTTATTCTAGGAGGCGGAATAAATAGTTTTATTCAAGAGATGTAAAGAATTCTTTTACAGATGCTGCAACAAACGGATCCTGCATTAATTCTTTATAAGTTGAAAGCAATACTTTTCTTTCATTATCAGGCTTGCCAATTTGTGTTGTGCCTTCACAGATAACATAAGTCTTATCTTCTGTTTTAATTATTATTGATGGGACAACATAAAATCCCCATTTATGCGCTGCACGTACAGCTGCTTGCCCTTCTGACTCTCTAGAATGTTTATCAACTCCGGGAAAACTATATAATTCGCCTACAGTGCCTTCTTGCCTTAGGCCATGTTCACAAACTTGTCTTAAGACATATCTATCGTCAATTTTCATTACAGCAGAAATTCTTTCGTTGGTTCTATAGGCTTTCATAAAAACTCACATTGAAATGCCCATTGCAGCTAATGGGCTGCAATCATGCTTCTCTTTTAGCCTTTCAGCATAAAATGCACATTCAAGTTCTCTTTCTGTATCATCATTGAGCCGGGCTTTTCCATACCTCGTTTGTGCAGTTTTTTCTGCATACCTTCTAACTC
>JACQNW010000090.1 GCA_016202845.1 Candidatus Aenigmatarchaeota archaeon | reverse complement strand
GAAAAAATAATTGAAATTCCTGTAAATTACAAACCAAGAGTGGGTGAATCATCGGTAACAGGCAGCAGATGGAAGGCATTCAAACTTGGATTGGGAATGATTAAGCTGGTTTTTAAATACAGAATGTTTGGATTCCCTAAATGATTTAAATAATTTTATACAAATTTGTTATAATGTCTTACTTGGCCAGAGTTTCAGGGTGCGACATTCAGGCGCCTGTTTTAGGCTGTTCTGCCGGCTACAAACATTTTACTGCAATTGACGTGCCTGATATAGAAGTGAGCGCAAATCCACGAGGACCATTAACACGCTACTTGCATAGGCTTTTAGAAAGAGCAATAGAAGAAATCGGCGCAGACGAAGCAGAGCGCGTAAATCTCTTGTATGACGGGGACGAAAAAGCATTAACAGTAGATATAAATTTTTTAGAAGATCCATTTCATCATGAATTCTCTTTTGTTGTTGAAGGCATCGCCAAGAAAAAATTTGTTTCCAGAAGAGGGCGTATTTATGCCGATGGCAAACTGCTTAGAAGAAAAACAAGGGTTTCTGACTATTTCAACGGTGCAAAGAGGCTGGCATTGACATACGTAGGCTCACCGGATGCAGAATTGACGGAAAGACACGATTATGACGTTCTAGACGAGCGCGAAAAGCGCTTTAAAGAGAAATATACAACCAGAGTGAAAACAGAGCTTGAAAAGGCAGGTTTAAGTCCAGCAGTGGCAGACGAAGATCTAATGTACGGTCGCGTTTTATTGACCCTTAGCGGTTTTGATGAGACTGACATCGAACCAATTGATGCCTGCAATATTGCAGATTATTTACAGCAAGATGATATTGAATGCCCATGTCATTTTCTAGAATATGATGGAGAAAGAAAAGTCGAAGAAGCGCTTGCTTATCTGGCTGAAAAAGGCTTTGTGAGAGAAGCGGAAGGAGGTTATGTATTGTCTGCTGAGCACAGAAGAGGGCAGATAAGGCGGCAATTAGAAGCAGGTTTAGTTGGGCTGGATTATCTTGCTGATACAAACCTTACAGATGCCGGCATATTGCTCGCTCTTACAGACGGACCGCGCCATGTTCTAGACATTCGCGAATGTCTAGAAAGAAGAGGATTTGAAACAGACGGCTTAGCAATCAGATTGACAGAACTTGCACGCAACGGATTTTTAGCAACAGATGACCTTGAAGAATTTAGCATAACTTCTGAATTAATAAGAACCTCAGGAGACCCTCGCCAGCTTCAATTGCCTTTCCAACAAAGGAATGAGGAGTACCTCTGAAAGTGAAAACATATGGCTTTGCAGTACACTCAGAACCAACTTATAATAATATCCAAAATACTAAGTTGGTCAGCTATAAAAGCTTTATTTTACGGTATTTTATTGAGGTTGATAAAATGAGCTTAGTAGTAAAAAGCAAGGTAAAGGATCTTGTAAAGAAGAAAAAAATGAACATGGGTGCAGACGCAATAACGGCACTGGACAAGCACATCGCATGGCTTGTTGACAGGGCTGCACAAAGGGCAAAGGAAAACAGAAGAAGCACGATAAAAGGAAGAGACATTTAAGCTAGCCCTTTTATTGCTGTAAATTTTTTCTTTTTAATAAATTTTCTCTATCAATAATAGATGTTGGAACTCCTGCTTGCATTTGCAGTAGGAATTATCATAGGCATAATTTTTGGACTGATACCCGGTCTGCACCCCAATTTAATAATTGTTTTCATTCCATTTTTTACATTTGCAAACCCATTAGCAACAGCAGTTTTCATTGTTGCGATGGGCATTTCCAATGTCATTATAGATTTTATACCTTCCATATTTCTAGGTGCACCAGAAGAAGGCACTGAACTGGCAGTTCTGCCTGGACACAGGATGCTCATGTTTGGACATGGCTATGCAGCAATAAAAATGTCAGTCATAGGAGCAGTTGGCGCATGCATTTTTTTGGCAATACTTGTCCCTGCTTTGTTTATTTCTTTGCCAATGATTTTCAGGTTAGTTGCAAGCTACATACATGTGCTGCTGATTTTTGTTTTAGCTGTAATGATCTTATCTGAAAGATACAAGTATCGAGTTGCGTTAATTGCTTCTATTTCGGCAGCCATAGGAATAATTTCTAACAGGCTGCCCTTGAGCAATGAATTTCTTTTGTTTCCAATCTTGGCTGGAATGTTTGGCGTAAGCCACCTGTTGCTTCAGTCAAAAAACAATACAGTTATTCCAAAACAAACACTATTCGAGCCTTACGTTGATGAGAAATCAACAGCATCGTCTGTCATCAAAGGCTCATTTGCCGGTATCATATCAGGATTTTTGCCAGGCGTTGGAAGCAGCCAGATGGCTGCTTTTGCAAACACAAAAAAAGACGCCAAAGGCGTCGTTGCCTCTGATGAAAAATATCTAATAACTTTGGGCGCCATAACAATGGCCAACTTGTTCCTCTCGCTGCTAAGCATATGGCTGATCAGCAGGCATAGAAGCGGCATCGCTGTTGCAGTATCAACAGTTCTGGAAATAAATTTATTGAGCTCTTTGACCATTATAGCAACAATAATTGCTGCAACAGGATTGACTGCAATGATAGCGCTTTTTATCGCCAAAAACTTTGCAGGAAAAATATCTTCATTGAACTATACTTTGCTAAGCAGAGTCATAACTATTTTTATAATAATTCTCGTCTTTATTTTCACGCAATGGAT
>JACQNW010000085.1 GCA_016202845.1 Candidatus Aenigmatarchaeota archaeon | reverse complement strand
CAATAGCATTAAATTGATTGTTTTTCAATAAGCTTTTCATGCAGTATGTCTACACAATCATTGCCGTCATAATTGCAATAGCCGCTGGCGTTGCTATAGGCTATACAATGAAGCCGCAGATAGCAGAAGTCATAGAGTCAAATGAAATTCCAGTAGAACTTAATGGCTTTGTGCCGCTGGATATAGACATACAAGGCACAAATGTTCGTCTATCTGATGACTGTAAATTAATTGCATTTGACGTGACAGAGGATCAGGCATTGTCAATATCAAAAGCTCTTAACAAGACCTCTCCGCCTCGCCCTCTTGCTCATGATATTTTTGCAGATCTGATAGAGCAGTTTGAAATAAAGCTGCTTGTTGCAAAAATAGACCGATTTGATGACGGGATCTATTATGCGCGTATGATATTCCAGTTCAGAAATAGTGTGCTTGAAGTTGATGCGCGGCCAAGCGATACAATTGCAATATCATTAAGGGCAGGTGTGCCTTTGCATATTGATGAAGGCATTCTGAACACACAGGGAACCAAGATATGTTGAATGTTTATGAATGAATTAACAAGAGAAAGTTTAGTTGAAAAAGGATTTCATGTATGGAATGAAGGCGGCCAAGTCTGTGTATACAATCCATCATTCTCATTTGCTGGAATTGGTAAGGGCAAAACAGTAAGTTCGGCATATTTTGCATGTGAACGAGCCTATAAAGAAGCAGAAAATTCAGCAGGATGGCCAGAATTTTAGTTTGAGGGATTTGTTATGGGTTATAGACGATATTACAGGGTCAAAAAATGGGACATGGGATTTGTAGTTGCAGTAGTTTTTTTGGTCGGATTTATCACAGCATCACTAGTTTTGCCACAAACACGTGTTGGAAATTTAACTACCATATCATTGACTGGTGAAAAAAGCGTAGAACTTACAATAGCTGCTGTAGACGCAGAAGGCAGTGGGGTTACTGGACTGCTTGTTGCAACAGTAAGACCAGGTTCTGGCCAGGTTTTGGTAAGCATAAATGATGTGCTTGCGCAATTCGACACACAATTATCAGCAAGGACAGCTGCGCTGGCTGCCAGCAAATATACAAAACTGGATACAAGCAAATTGGATATAATATACACCATAAAAGTGAATGCTTCTGTAATCGAGGGAACGTCAGCAGGTGCCTCAATGGCTGCTGCAACTGTTTTAGCACTGCAAGACAAGACGCCTGCTCCTCATGTAGCAATGACAGGTGCAATAGATGAAAATGGGAATGTGCTCGACGTTGGTGGCGTATTGGAAAAAGCAAGAGCAGTCAAAGAACAGGGCATCGATCTATTCCTTGTGCCAGAAGGCCAGTCAACGACCACCCAGCGCAATCGTGTCCGCAATTGCAGGCAAGTAGGCTCCATAACATATTGCAAGGTGGAGTATGAAAGCACGCCTGTCAATATAGGAGAAACTGTGGGCATAGAAGTAAAAGAAGTCAAGAATCTTGCCGAAGCAGTTGGCTACTTTACGTCTAAAAAATCCATTGGAGAAATATAGTTAGAAATATCTTTTTCTGATTTCTTTCTGAAGTCTGCTGCGAAGCTCATCTTTTGTTCTATGCGTGGTTGATGTAACCTTTGCCCTAGCATATGTACCATTGGGTTTCTGAATGTTACAAATAACGTAATGGTAAGCAGCAGGACTTAGGTCTTTTGGTAAAGAGGTAAAATAATATTCATAATCAGATATCCTCTTGGCTTGTCCCAAATCTTCACGCCATGTCGACGGCTTTTTCCAATTGTACGTCATAGTTATCACATCTCCACAATAATGTCTCTTTCGAGCATTTCCCTGAGCTTTTTTTGGATTTCATCAGCAATTTTTTGCACTTTTTCGTCCATCTTTTTGCGCTCGTTCATCCTGCTGTCCCTCTTTTTTTCCAGATCAATTATTTCCTTGTTCTTTTCTTCCAGCTCATTCTTTATCTTTTTTCTTTCATTTTCAATTGGCTCAGATTTTTCTTTGACAGATCTTTTCAGCGCTTCCTCGCTGTCAATCAGGTCAATATACTCTTCCTTCATTTCATATATTTCATCAAAATTCTTGAGGACATAATGAATTTTTTCTTTTAGTTTTGCTTCAAAGGTGATTCTATGGTTGTTTATCGCCTCTAATGTTTTTTCTGTCAAGTTTTTCAGTTCCATTTCGCCTTTTACAAAGGCTTCGAATACATTGTCGTAATCAAAATCTTTTGACTCTCTTAGTTCATGCCTCATTTTCTTGAAAATTTTGTCCAGGCCGCTCAGGTCATTTAGTATTTTTTGCTTCAGTACAGAAATCTGGCCTTCGATTCTTCTCAATTCAGACAAGTTGCTGTTGTTCGAGTCTGACATCAATGACTCAAGCCTCTTCTTGTAGTCTTCTGATTCTTTTTTTGTCCTTGCCAGTGTTGTTCCGGTGTCGCGAAGCATCGATTCCATGTCGTCAAAAGTTTTTCTGCTTTGTGAAATTTCTGATATCATGCTGCCGATTTGTTCTATTTTTCGCGAGATGCTTGATTCATAGGAAGATTCAAGGTCGTCAACTTCTTTCTTGATTGTCTTTGTCAGCTGTGATATTCTGCTCATTTCTGTCTTGAATTCCTGCAGATGCCTGAATTCCTTGAGGTTTATCTCGGCAATTGCTTTTGAGACTATCTTTGACATTTGGATGAATGCAGTTACATTTGAAATATTGGGCTCCTTCAGCCCGTCTATTGCTCCAAGGCTCCTGTCGCAATACGAGTTTTTCACGCTTTCCGTAAAAGTTTTTTGGGCTTTTTTCTTTTCCATTTCCTCCAAGACTTTTCTTAAATCGTCAAATTTTGAATAAGCAGATGAAGCCAGGCCGAGCATCCTGTCTTCTTCAGACTTAATCTTGTCAGAGAATTTGTTTCTCAGATAGCTTTCAATTTCGCTCAGGCGCAGCTGGCTTGGGTCTTTTTTTCTGAAAAACATTGCTCTATATTTAGGCTGCGAAAAAATAAATAGTGGACTGTCATAAAAATAGGGTTTTTTTGTGATGTTATTGTAATTGTAATGTAATTTATTGTCTTGGCAGTTTAGGTCATATGAAGACAGGAAATTAGATCAATTTTTCCTGTCCATTACATCCAGCCCTTTTCCCATTCATCAATTTCTTCATCAGAAATGCTCTTATCATTTTTAGTCCCGCCTTCAGGTTTTCTTGAAAAAATTCCTGCAATTGTTCCAAAAATAAGGCCGCTTATGTGCGCCACGTTTGCTATGCTTGAAGGGTAGAAAACCCCGGCAATGTCAAGGAGCAGCCAGAAGCCTGCTGCCATGAACATTGGCATTGGAACGCCGTATGTCCATACCATCATTTTTGGTTTCATGGCGGCAAGCATACCCAGCAGTCCAAATATTGCGCCTGACGCGCCCAGTGCAGCCGCATAAAATGGCAGAGAAATTATGTTAGCAATGATTCCGCTTGCAAAAAACACTATCGCAAATTTTCGTGCTTCGATAAACTTCTCCAGTATGCTTCCAAAAACTCCAAGGGCAAATATGTTGCCCAAGAGGTGGCCCAAATCCCCGTGGAGAAATATTGACGTGACCAAGATCCATGGTCTTGATGCAGCATCCTTGGAAACAAGTACAAAATTATCTGTAAATCCTGGTATAATTGACTGGACTATGAACACTAGCACGCAAACCGCACAGAGTATAAGCGCAATAAAACGGAATGACATGAAAATAATTATAGTCTAATTTTAAGAACTACTTTCTTTCTGCCAGTATCATGAAAACTGGCGTGAATATTGCCGTAAGCATTATGGCAAGGATTGTGGACGAGTACGCAGTCATGGAAAATATGCCTAGAAGGAAGACTATCTGGGCAAAGGCTATATTCTCATTTCCTCTTGGAATGAGCGATATGCCCACAAAAACAGAGCTTTTTTGGTTGTACCCAAAAAACCTGCTTGCAATTGCACACCCTATAAATTTGCCGAACACGGCAGCCAGGAATATGGCTACAACAATTACTAAGTCAATTCCCACAAGAACCAATGAAGTGCCTACTATTGCATAAAATAAAGGTATTATGAACCCCTCGGACAGTGTCGTGACTTTCGGCACTATCACATGCTCTGTCAATTTGTTGTTTGACATGGTCATGCCTGCCAGGAAAGCGCCGGCAGCCAGGCTTAGTCCAAAATTGTCGGTTATGTACGCAAGGATCAGCGCAACAGCTATAGGTATGGCGATAAAGATGTTTTCATCCTTGAACTTTCCCAGAGAAGTGATCACTCTGTCGACTGCCTTAGACCCTGTTGTAAGGATGAAAAAATAAAATCCCAGGGCTACAAGAAGTAGCTTGAAAAGGTCGAATGGGTTTAGGGCTATGTTTGCACTTTTTGTTGCATATGAGAATATCGATACAATCAATATTCCCACAATGTCGTCGGCTATCGTGGATGTGACAATGAATTTTCCCAGCTCGCTTTTCAGCTTCCCTGTTTTCATTAACAGCGTGAATAAAGAGCTGTTGCTTGTTGACACAAGGACAGTGCCTATGGCCAAGCCAATCAGTCCATCATGGAAAAGGAAAATGCCAACTAAATAGCCAAGAAAGAATGACAGCAGCCCGCCTGCAGCGGCTACAGTGCTTCCGCCGTAAATATTTGGTATGATGTCTTTGTAGTGCACTTCAGTGCCTGCTATGAAAAGTATTATCACCAGGCCGACAGTCATAAATCCTGTAAAAAAATCTCCAAGAATGACAATTCCAAGAATTGGCCCGAGCAGCATTCCTGCTATCAATTCGCCTGCCAGCGATGGCACTTTCAATCTTTCAGACATGTTGCCAAAAATTTTTGCCGCCAGAAGCAGCAAGCCCATGGCCATTAAAATCGAGACAACAGACATCTTATTTAATTAGCTCCAGAAAAGATAAAGATTGGGCAGCACCTACAGTTTGCAGTCTAGCAGTTCTTCCCATGTTCCATCAGGGTATTTCCATGCACTCCATTCTAGCAATCTTCCATCTTTCAATGTAAGTTCAATTATATATTTCATCAATTAGTCGTGTTGTCAAATTATTTATAGTATCACATTCAAGATAAAGAAGTAAAAACAATTTGGTGATCATTATCCCAGAATTTGACGCATTCGGGCCGGAAAAAATAATCAACGTATACCACCCAAAAACAGGGATGAGAGGGGTGCTTGTTGTCGATAACACTGCATTGGGTCCTGGAAAAGGCGGTATCAGAATGACCCCGACAGTCAATGCCGAAGAAGTCGCTGCTCTTGCAAGGGCGATGACTTGGAAAAATGCTCTTGCAGGCCTGCCTTTTGGCGGCGCGAAGAGCGGAATAACAGCTGATTCCAAGAAGCTTTCGCCTGCCGAGAAAAAGGGAATTGTAGAAGCTTTTGCAAAGGCCATTAAAAATCATGTTCCCAGCGACTATGTCGCAGGTCCTGACATGTACATGGCTGAAGAGGACATGCGCATTTTTTCCAACGCTTTGAATTCAAAAAAAGCCTGTACAGGCAAGCCAAAGGATATGGGCGGCATTCCTCACGAGCTTGGAAGCACGGGTTTCGGCGTATCACATGCAACTTTTGTTGCAGCAGATCATATTGGTTTGGACATGAGTGGCGCCACTGTTGTAATAGAAGGGTTTGGAAATGTAGGAACGTTTGCAGCAAAGTTCATGGAAGAAGCCGGAGCAAAAGTAATTGCAACTTCTGATTCAAAAGGTGTTATTTATAATGAACATGGCCTGAAGTATGATGAACTGATGGCAACAAAGGAAAAAACTGGCAGCGTTACAAATTACAGGGGTGCAAAGGTGTTGCCAAACCACGATATAATCAGGATCGATTCAGACATACTTATTACGGCAGCTATTCCAAACCTTATTGGTGCAGGCGATGTTGACAACATAAAGGCAAAGCTTATTGTTGAAGGATCAAACATCCCTATGGAGGAGAACCTTGAAGAGATACTTCACAAAAAAGGTGTAATGGTTATACCGGATTTTGTTGCAAACTCAGGCGGGGTTATTTCTTCATATGTAGAATTCATAGGCGGGACAGAGCAGGACATGTGGAAAATGGTAGAACAGAAGATAAGAAAGAATACAAAGGAAGTATTGGAAAGAATAGACGACAGCTATCAAAGAAAGGTTGAGATGAATATAGCCAAGGAAAGAGTGCTGGAAAAATGCGACTTCTGCAGGGTGGATTTATAATCTTTTTTGGACCTTGACACTTAATATGTAATCCATGCCATCGCTAATTTTGGCGCTTGACCCGAATTCTTCAATATCCGAAGCGAATCGCACCATACTTTCTCCATTATTTGTATCATAATAACGAAATTCGACTTCATAATATTTAACAGGCGGCGTGTCATTGCTTATCGTTCCTTTTATCAACCAGTGATCTTTCAAATATGTTGCTGTGTCACCAAGCCTTATGAATTTTGCTGCGAATTCAGTGCTTCTAACTACGCTTGTAAGTTCCATGACGCATTCAGTATATTTTTCTCTGGCAGCCATGATCATTGCAGTCTGCCTATCATCTGCAATAGCAGTTGACATAAAATTAAGTTGTCAGAAAGGTTTTTAACCTTGATTTTCAGTCGTCGCAGCACTCATGTTTCCTTGTAGTGCCTTCATAATAGCGATCCAGAACACGCAGTATTTCCTCGCTTGGGCTTATGCCTTTGCTAGCATAAGTTATAACAGTAGAAGGCTGCCGCTTGCCTCCTTCTTTGCCTGATTTTGCGATCTCCTTTATCTCCACTTCTATCTTCATCGCATCTGAGAAGCGGCTTTTTAGTTCCTGGAATATTTTCTCGTCATGCAGCCCGGAGGACTTGACTGTTATTTCAGCCTTTGTGAATTTTGAAAGCTTCGCAGTTGCATTCCTATCTATATTGAACTTATCTATTACATCTTTAACGACAACCTTGTCAAACATAGGTATAATTGGTGTACGATAGTTATTATAATTTTACAAACCGTTGGCAACACTGGTCTTGTAAAAATCTAAATTCAAGCCTTTGCCTGCATGGGCATTTTTTTCTAAAAAAGCCTATCCCTTCACATTTCCAATAGGCACGAGCTTGACGACTTTCTTGGAAATTCCTGCTTTATGCACTGCATCTATAACTTCATCTATGTCCTTGTATGCAGCGCCTGCTTCTTCTGCTAATCCTGAAAATGAAACTGTTTTAACGAGTATTCCTCTCTTTTCCATATCCTGCTGAAGCTTGTCTCCGCGGAACATCCCTTTTGCCTGCGTTCTTGACATTGTCCTGCCGCTGCCATGGCATGTCGAGCCAAAAGTCTGCTCTTCCGCGCCTTTTGTTCCCAGCAGCAAATACGATCCTGTCTCCATAGAGCCGCCTATAATTATTGGCTGTCCAATGTCCCTATATTTTTGCGGCACTTCATCTCTTCCAGGCCCAAAAGCTCTTGTAGCTCCTTTCCTGTGGACAAGAACTTTTTTCTTTTTACCGTCTACCAAATGTTCTTCTATTTTTGCAGTGTTATGCGCAACATCGTAAACCTGTTTGATGTCTTCGGTCATGTCTTGCTTGAAGACATTGCTGAACACTTCTCTTATCCTATGCAATATCACTTGCCGGTTGCAGAACGACATATTGATTCCACATTTCATGGCAGAAAAATAATCCTGGCCTTCCTTTGACTGGAAGGGTGCGCATGCAAGCTCTCTGTCAAGAATTTTTATATTGTATTTCTTTTCCATGACGTTAAGAAATGTCTGAAGATAATCAGTTCCAATCTGATGGCCAAAACCGCGGGAACCGCAATGGAACATGATAACAATCTGGTCTTCAAAGATTCCCATTTTCTTTGCTGCTTCTTTATCAAAAATATGCTCGGGCTTCACATGCTGGATCTCAAGGTAGTGATTGCCGCTTCCTAATGTTCCTATCTGAGACAATCCTCTTTCTATAGACTTCGAGCTGCATTTGCTGCTGTCAGCATCTTTCATGCATCCGTCCTCTTCTGTGTTCTTTAGATCATCTTCTATGCCATAGCCCTGCTCTAAGCACCATTTGCCGCCCTGTTCAACAGCTTCTCTGAACTGCTGTTTATTCAGCTTTACAAACCCAGAGCTGCCAACGCCAGCAGGGACTTTTTTGAAAAGTTGGTCAACTAATTCCCTTAGCTTGGGCTTAACATCCTTTAGCGTTAGATTGGTTGTGAGCAAACGCATGCCACAGTTAATGTCAAAGCCGATTCCACCCGGCGATATTATTCCCTTTTCCAGATCGAAAGCAGCAACGCCGCCTATTGGAAATCCATACCCGGAATTGTCTCTGAATTTAATCAGATATGACCGTCGGGCATGCAATAAGCAGCATTTATGATACCAGGCAAAGTAGCAACATTTGTTATTTGATCAAATACGTGGTTGTCCATTTCATCCACTATTTTTTTGCTTGCTATAATTTGCGCTGGCACATTCATTCCATTTTTATATGTTTTTGGAATTTGCCATTTTGTTTCGCTTAATTTCTCTAGTTTTGGTTTTTTAAATTCAGATTCCATTATTATTCCACCATATTTTCAAATTCATTCTTTCTCATTATAAGGCAATAATATTTTGATCCATATGTATTTGTCCAAGGACCTTGTACTTTAACATTTATTGCATAGGTTGAAAGGATGCTTTTTAAAGCCAACAGGTTGTCTTCAATTATAGAAAATATTCGAGCTTCTTTCCTTTTGTGGCTTATGCGCGATTTTTCAATTAAAAATTTACTAAATTATGCTTATCTTGAGGAATGGCCCAGACGTAATTATAGTTAACCAAGTAAAAAATCCGGATATTATAACTTG
>JACQNW010000086.1 GCA_016202845.1 Candidatus Aenigmatarchaeota archaeon | reverse complement strand
TGGTCACATATAGTGAAGCAAATTATAATATCGGGATTATTTGTTTGGTCCACTATAAAGACAAAGCTTTAGTTTATAGATTTTACTCTATTGACACTTCGCCCGATGCATAGCCATCTACTTCTGTAGGCGCTCCTGCGCTTGAACTCCCTTCAGCAAATCCATAATTATAATCGGCTTCTGGCAAAGCAATTTCATTTATTTCTGACAAATCAGCCAATAAATTCATCTTGATTTTTGCCTGTGATATTGTGTAAAGCACGTTGTCAATGTATAGAGAACGTTCTACTGCAGGATTGTAATAAAATGAACTTGTTATATCATAAATATTGTTGCTGTGTGCCACAGTTCCGGTCAGTGAAATCTTGTTTTCTGGCGTGAATGAAAACACATAAGCGCCTGACCATGACTTGTATTCGTTATTAGTATAATCATTTATCGTAACAGGTATGACCATGATATTCTTCTGCTTATTGAACAAGAATGCCTTATGATCATATGTTATTGGAGTGTAAGTTCCTTCTTTCCCTATTATGTAATTGTCAGTCTCTATTGGAGCAGAAACATCACTGACGTCAAACAGCGAGATCTTGACACCGCTAAAAATTGTTCTGCCTTGCTCGTCCTTTGCGTCCTGTCCTATGCCCAGAATGCGCGTCTGATCGTATGGATGCAAATATTGTGAAACGCCCGGTATCTTTAACTCACCAAGCACCTTCGGCTGTTCAGGCACAGACAAGTCTATAACAAACAATGGATCGACCTGGACAAAAGTGACAAGATAAGCTCTGTCTGTTATAAACCTAGCAGAGAAAATTCTCTCACCTTTTGCCAAGTCTTCCAATTTCCCTATGACATTTAGATTTCCATCTAACACGTAAACATTATTAACAGAGCTTGAACGAGGGGCTGGCGGAACAGGACGCTCAAGCTGCTGCTGTTCTTCAAAAGTTATTCCCTCTTTGACATTTGTTATTCCAATAACATCATCACCTGCCAATATGACAGGTCCACCAAAGCTCCCGCCAACAGTGGCTGCAACGCGCAGATTGCCGTTGTATTCGTCCATTGAGAACTGATTCAGCAAGTGCCCTGGGAATTCGCCCGATGCCTCATATTTAATTCCATTTTTTATTGAGATTTTATGAACAATAGTTTTTTGCTGTTCTTTTGAAATTTCTGCCTGCACTGCTTCCATTCTTTCTTGAAGTTTATCATAGAAAGCTTGTTGCTGTTCTGTTGAAAGCGTCTGCAAGTATTTGTTCAGCTCTGCCTGCCTCGCTTGCTGAGCATTATATGGATTTGACGCTACTACGCCTGCTATTCTTACCCTGTCTGCAACATCTGCCGGAAGCAGTGGGAGAACGGCTTTTTCTGTTAGCTGTCCCTGAACTTCATAATAAGGAACATATTTTTCATATGTTATGTAAATATTGTCCTTTGAAACATACATGATATTTGTGCGCCCGAAAAGGAAAACCTTGTTGTCAAAATTTCCTTCTGCATCAAATTCTATGACATTTGTAAACGTGTATGATGAAGACGGCATGCCAGGATAATAGATTTGCGGAAATGATGATTTTTCTGGACTGAACTCAGGAAGGGTTAATGTTCCAGTATCATAATTATAATTAGCGTGAGAATTGATTATTGCATAAACCTTGCTGCCGATCATTCTTGAATCATGATAATTGCCGTCAACCGCGAACTCTTTTTTAATGACAGGATTTGACCTGTCTGAAATGTCGTATATTTGCACCTTAACTTTTTGCTCATATCTTGCAATATATTCTATCGGCCTGCCTTCTGCCAAAGGCTGTATATAATTCTTGGAAGAAAACACTATCAAAGAATTGCCATTGACAAAAATTTCCTTCGGATTTTCATTTTCAATTGTTATATTTGATAAAATTTGCGCGTTTTCTGCAGGATAGGCGTCAACAATCAGCAGCCTGTTGTTTGAAATTATATAGATGTATTTGCCGTCATTTTTTACAAAATCAGCCTCGTCTACGCCCTCCACCTGAATGTTTGTCTGCGAATAATCAACATCTGACTGGCTTCCCGCTGAAAGCTCATTTTTTGCATTTCCATCTGACGGCGCTGCACCTTGCGCTTCTGTCCTTTCATAGTACGTGCCGCCAAGCTGCTGGTTATTCTTAAGAAAATCTTTTAGCTCCTGTTCAGATGCAAAAGTCTTCAGGTGAATGTCTTCTGTTTGCTGACCAGGTTTGTACATTGTAAATGCCGCGCCTATGGCAACAACCACTACTATGATGAATGCAGTTAGATAAACTTTAGTGAGTTGTTTTGACGCCCGTGTGCTTGGACGCTTTGCGTCGTTGGCTTCCGTCGGTTCGCTCTTTTGCATACATACTCTTCAAATTTTATGATATTTAAATAAAATGTTTATCTTAGGGTTTTGGCCCCGTCATTTCTTCTCTTCGGTTAATATAGCATTTATGATGCCGTTTTGGCCTGGCCTTGAAGTTACACGGGCTTTTCCTAAATCTGTGTCTATTATAGCGCCTTTTGTTATGATGTTTCTCCTTACAAACTGATTGTCTGCAGGGTTTGCTGAAACTGTCAAAATCTTTGCCTTTTTATATTCTGATCTGACAGCAACATTTGCTGTATCTGAAGAAAGAATAATCTGCTTGTAGGCGCCGCCTCTCACCCTTTTAGGCCGCACCTTTAGTGCGCCTATCTTTGCAGGCAAGTAATCACGTCCTCTTTGCTTTCGAAACTTTTTCGAAGATTTCTTCAACTTTTTTCCTGTTTTCCTTGTCTTGGACGATAATTGCCATTGCATGGTATCACTTCTGACTTCTTTATTTGAAGCAGTTGAATGTATTTAAACATACGTATTAAGGATTAATGGTCAAATAAACAGCAAAATCCATTTGGAGAAATTTTATGGAAAGACCAATAGATGTTTTAAACAACGCAAAGGGTAAACGCGTGCTAATAAAACTAAAAAAAGGCGCTGAAATATCAGGCATTCTGCAGGCCATGGACCTTCACTTGAATATGTGGCTTGAAAGCGCAGAACAGATATCGGCAGAAGAAAAGACAAAACTTGGCACAATCCTCATAAGAGGCGACAACATCCTTTACGTATCCCCGGAAAAGGGCGACTAAAGAACCCTTTCTTTTGCAGCTTATAATTTTGTCTGCAAAGAAATCGTTCATGGAAAGAAAATAAT
>JACQNW010000084.1 GCA_016202845.1 Candidatus Aenigmatarchaeota archaeon | reverse complement strand
TTCAAGACGAACATCTATCGGTGGGAATAGCTTTTGTGTCTTCTAGTTGTTACGGTCGTTATCTTATTTCTGAGCCTCCAACAAGCAGAAGAATAGCTTTCCCAGATTCGAGAACACCATCTCATGAATATGTTACTGAAAAAGAATTTATAGAAAGGTTTGGTTATAGAAGACACCAAAACCAAAAGGACAAAGGATGGTATTTTGGCCATCTAGCAAATGTATCCAGTGCGCCTAAAGAATTAGGTGACGAATGTATGGTTGATCCAACAATAATTTTAACACATGGCCATACTGGCACACACATAGATAAACCAGTCCATGTCGATAGCGATGCTGCAGAAGAACCAATACCTAAGGAGGCTTTACTTAATAGGGCTATTATTGCCAATGTTGGAACAATTATTAGAGAACGGGGATCAAAAGCTATAACGCCTGATGTACTTGAAGAAACTGCTAAACGAGGAGGATTTAACTGGTGTATGCCAATTTTTCTTATTAGAGCTTATGATAAAATACCAACAAGTTTTGATCTGGATCCTCCTTATTTAACACCGGAAGCAGGCGAATTCTTGGCTGCGACAAATATTTATGCAGTTGGCGGTGATTACGCATCAAGTGATCATCCAAGTTTACCAGAGGTGGGTAGAAAAGGTGCACATTATCATTTATTAACCAATCGGCAAGCACTTACAATGGAAGGATTCAGATTTGATGATTTGCCAGATGAAATAAGAATAGATGGCTTTGTGGACATAATTCCAATTCCTGGATTGGAAAATCTACCGACAGGCTTACCAGTGCTTGCTCATTTTTACAGAACAGAAAATTGCGTAATTTTCGATCGTGAACAATAGTTATAATTTCAACAAATGCCCCAGTACTTCCGAGAGTAAAAAACTACCAATGAAGTCAGTAATCCTGCGATCCAAGCCTGTCCTGTCAGGTTTTTTCAACCCACCTTTTTCAGCTTTCTCATGACCTAATTCTGCCCTCATTTTGGCGTCCAGAGGCACTCCAAACAGTCGGGCAAGCTCGGTAAAATTTGTGTATGTGAGTACACTCCCTAAACAGCTCACAAACCCCTTCAATGCTAATTCTCTTCTATCATCAAGAAAATAGACAATTCGATGGTTATAGCTAACTTTTTTGACAGGAAAATATCTGCATAGTGTGCGCCAGCCGTTTACATCTTTGCCATTAGAAACGTAATAACCATCTTTCAGCATGTTTTGCAGCAATTTAATATCATGAATGTACAATCGCCTGAACCTCTTCGTACATGGCAGGTTTTTAGTAAGATTGTACACTACCATCGGAGAAACGTCCATCTTTCTCATTATCTCTGACTTTTGCACGCCTGCCATAGCCATCTGCTTTATCTGTTCTCTCTGCTGAGGCGTAAGTCTTCTTGCTGTTCTGCTTGTTATGTTCACTGTTAGTTTGAATACTGTCATAAAACTGACATTGTACTTATTTGCCAGATTTAGCCGACCCTTGCCATTTTCGTATTCCTTTCTTATCTTCGCTTTGAGTTTCTTTGTGACGCTTTTTCTTAACACAATGTTATTTGGTCGAGAAAGAATTAGTAGTGGGAAGGTGTTTGTTGGTAGGAATATCAATACACCACCAGTTTCCATTCCATGAAAATTGTGAAGTCATTCAAACTGGTGGAATTCGTTCATTTAAAAAATATTTAGCAAAAATTTGTAATTAAGCCTGATTACAATAACCACTAAAATGATCGTGTAAAATCCATACGATAGAAACAGATACTGTAATAATGCCAACAGCTCCTCCAAGCATTTGTAACGTATGAAGAGCAGTTTGTCCATTTTGCAATATGGCATCTTGATGTGGTAGTGCATTTTGTAGTTGTGTAAAAAGCATAAACATTATAGTAAATACAAAAGTGCCAGAAATTGTACCAACAACTTGTTTTTCTGACAACATATAAAATAATGGCTCTTTAGAAATCCTGTGTAAAATCACTGGCGTGAGCAGCATTGCCTGATGGCATGCTGCTAGCTGCCCTGTGCACTTGTCAGTGCACAGGGCTACGCCA
>JACQNW010000089.1 GCA_016202845.1 Candidatus Aenigmatarchaeota archaeon | reverse complement strand
TTAAGTTGGTCAGCTATAAAAGGTTTGTAAAATTTATAGAAACTATGAATTTACAAAGAACTTCACTTTATAGAGAATTAGCTGCAGAAATAGGCAACACACCGCTTTACAGAATGCAAATGAAATTTCCTCATGGCAATTCTGTTTGGGTAAAAGAGGAAAATAGAAATCCTGGCGGAAGTCATTATGATAGAGTTTTCCTGCCTCTATTCAGATTTTACGAAGAAGTAGGTTTATTGGAACCGGGCAGAACCCCTGTAGTCGAGACAACGTCAGGAAGCGCCGGCGTATCTTTCGCAAGGCTTGGAAGACACCTAGGCTATCAGACACTTGTTATATGTCCTGCTGATTTGCCTGCAGCAAGAGTTGCAGCAATAAAAACAGAAGGTGCTGAAATAAGATTCAGCCCTGCAGGAGAATATGTTGATGGGTCATCAGAAATGCTCAAGCATTTGCTTACTGTGGAAAACAGGGAAAGAAAAGCAAGATGTGAAGAACCTTATTTTGCGCTAAATCACACACAAAATTCGCGATATGGACCATCTGCTGATATTTCTGCCCATGCTGTTGAAGCTGTAGTGGAGGAAGCTGTGCAACAAGCTGCTTTACAAGGAGTTAGGTTTGATTTATGTATTGCAGCAGGCGGAAACGGAACAACATTGCTTGGGTTTGGACGAGCTGCAAGACGCCATGGTTTCCCTTTGGTTGTTTGGGAATCTTTAGGGTCTGGAAGATATTTTGACAGAAAAAACAGAAAAGGCGCATTCAGGCAGAAATATGGAATAAACCCAGGACTTGCCTCTCAGGTGGGCCATAATATTTACGGAACAGTCTATGGACCTACTGCATATTCATTACCAAATGTAGAAACTGCCTTCTCAGAAGGCGTTGTTGACTATGTCAGGATTATAACAGATGAAAAAACCAGAAAAGCTGCTTTGGCAGAGCTGGAAAAATTTGAAATATTTACAAGAATAGATCCCATGGACATGGCCGAATCAGTTTTGTTCAGACAACTGCGTCCAGATTTTGAATTACTTGATGACCAGAGAAGGAATATTGAAAGGGCAGCTTCATGGGAGCCTGGAGTTTCTATGTTAGAAAAAGAAGAAGGAAAGCCTGTGGGCAGGTCTTCTGCAGGCAATATTGCAATGATTTTAGATGAACAGTGGAGAATTGGCAGCAGACCAAATATACTGACATTCTTCTATGACGATGCAAGCAGGTATTAGTTATTACTTTTAAATAGTTATATTTACGAACTTTAATGATGAATGCAGAATTATCAGAAAAAGGCACACAATTGGATGAAGAATTCAACAAGTTAAGCAGAAATTGGCGCAAACTTTATGGTATTACAAACAAGTATGGATTTGAATTAGTTTCTGATGGATCAAAAAAATTAAGAGACAGATTGTCAAGCCTTCAGCCAGCTTCAGAATTTGAAGAGTTGTGGATTGAAGACACACTCCAGCAGGTTGATATAATTGGTGCATTATCAAACCACTTCTATGGATCGCCTAGAATGACAATTCCTGATCTTATTGATACGGCCTGCGGGCCTGGAACTTATGGTTTAATTGAAAAAGGATTTACAGACTACGATCATGAAGCAGGATGGAAATTGCAAGAGGAACTGGAAAGCAAAGACGAGCTTCCGACAAATACAAGAGAAGCCCAGCTGATAATAGAAAGCTACGCCCCAAAATTAAAGGAGGATGTTTTAAGATTTGGCATTGAAAGTGGATTTTTGCCGCAAGGGTTTGATCTGCAAATGGACCTATCGCTTCCTGGAACAAACAGCAGATCTTACTGGGATACAAATCTTAGAAGATTTTTTCTCGGGTATGACTATTTTAAATGCTATTTTGGAACAGACGGCATAAGCCTAAATCCGGTAAGAGCTTACGCTGTTGCTTTTCATGAGGTTCTTGGCCATGCTGCACAACAAGTCAGGTCCGAGGCAATGCCAAAATCCCTTCAGCTTAGCCGCGACAATGGCTGCAATATACCAGCGCGTGTTGTATTCGAGGGCGTTGCAATGGCAATTGAAAATCTATCATATGAATGGCTCAGGCAAAATGCAGAAAGTCTTAAAATAAATCCAAAACATATCGTACTTGAAGAAAAGCTTTCTGACCATTATCGTTCAATAATTCAGCCCGACATTACTTTAGGCATTCTGAGGGAAAGGGAATATTTTGAAGGATTGAATGTTAGAGAATACGTGTCAAGGCTTGAACCATGTCCACGCGCTGTCTTTAGATTTGCAGACCCTGTTAGTGCGGCGACTTTTTCCACATATCCTATAGACCGAGCTATCCATGAATTATGTTATCCGGCCGGTTACAGAATAGCTGATAATGCCCTGAAAAAATTCGAGCACGAAGGCGATAAGCACAAGCTTCACAAAGCAATGACAACTGGCGTCTGGGGATGGAAAACGTTTCCCAAAGCAGTGGAGTATTTCTTAAGACAGGCAGCCTAATTGTATCTCCAGTACTCCCGCATGTGATCAGGAATTAGGAGCCAGTCTGACGTTCCACTTGGTCAAGCTTAAGAAAGAGCAACACACATGCGGGGGTACTGATCTCAAAATATGTTTATAAAATAAACAATTAATTGTAGTGATA
>JACQNW010000083.1 GCA_016202845.1 Candidatus Aenigmatarchaeota archaeon | reverse complement strand
ATTAAATAATAGTCAATATCGTTGATTAGTAAACTTTTTCAACGATATTTCCTCTATAGCAAACTCAAAAAAATGTTTACTTAATTTTGAGATTTGCTATAAGATGCTCTCATACGACCTGATTGCAAGAAAAGGTTTCTTGTAGATGTCTTTTTGAATTTCTGCATCAGATTCAGAAAAATGATTACTTCTCGAACTTCTTTATCAGTTCTTTTGTTGCAGCCCTGTCATAATGCATGAACTTTCCATTTTCTACGACACCGATTTCTGTTGATCTTGATGTCAGCTTCTTTTCGCCGATTTTCAAGGCCTTCAATGCGAGCTCCATTGCCTTGTCCTTTGTCATTCCATCCTTGAAATGCTCTATCAAGACTTTTCTTGCCTCTTTTGATCCTCTACCTATTGCATGTGCTCTCCATTCCCTGAGCGTGCCGGAAGGATCTGTTTCAAATAAATGAGGATCTCCGTCCATGCCTGCAACAAGCAGAGAGATGCCGAAAGGCCTTATGCCGCCCATTTGAGTGAAGCGCTGCTTTCTGTCTGATATATCCCTGACCAATGCGCGGATTTCTATTGGTTCGCCGAATGTTATCCTGTTGACCTGCGCACGAACACGAGCATAATCAACAAGAACACGAGCATCGGCAAGAATGCCGCATGCTGCAACACCAATGTGATCGTCAATCTTCTGAACTTTTTCAATGCTTTCAGGAACAAGAAGCTTTTGCAATGACCTGCCTGAAACAAGAACAACACCATTTACAAATGTAACGCCTATTGCTGTGGATGCTTTCTCCACTGCTTTTCTTGCGTACTCAACCTGGTACATTCTTCCTTCTGGAGAGAAAACTACGATAGCACGATCGTAACCCATCTGCTTCATTGGCGACTGTATTTCCATTGTACATCCCTTTTCTATGTGTGTAGACGCAAGGTGTATGGACGCGTACGCGTCGGTGGTTGCATCGGTTCATCTTGAAAATGTCTGTATCAACCCGAAAAGAACAGGCGTCTTACAAACCTTATATCAAGATATTAAGAATTTTCTTTATTTAATTGAACGCACACCTTTATAAAACTTATCCTTTGCAGAATGTAGGTTAAAGAGTATAATTTTTTTAGAAAATTATTCATCTTTCCATCTTTAATTTGACAGTTGCTGTGTGGTCAAATTAAAGGCAGGCGTATGGACGGCTTCTTGCGCATCAACAAATGAATTTTTTAAGTGCGCAGCGTTTATTTTCAGCAAATTTCGCAGAAATTTGCGGCTTTGTATAAAGCTGCGGCTAAACAATTTCATCAAGCTCATTCCAATTGTCACTTGCCGCTTGTCAGGCCTGTGGCCTTTGCTGTGGCCATGCTTTGCAAGAGAGCAATTGCTGCCGCTGAAAAAGGCGGATGTTGTGTCATTGCAAGCAATGAGCATTTCATTTTTTCTACTAAAATTCTATTAGATGTTGAAGAATACAGTTCCTTTAATTTGACCATAAATTTTGTGTCAAATTAAAGCTGAATGCTTCAGACATAACATACTGCAAAATTTTAGTTACTCCATCCTCGTCAAGATTCGCGTACGCCATGAAAGCTTTCATTGTTGGACCATGCTTTTCTTTATCCCTGTACATTAATTGAAATTCATTTTCTGAGTAGGTGTCTTTACCCAGATCGGCGATTACTGCCGCACATGCCAGGTTTTCCAAAGCGCCCATTTGAGCATCATGTCCGACCCTAATTCTTCCATGGCCCAATAACGTTTAGTGAAGTCGACATATGCGTCTGCAAGCTGAACGTACATTGCCCCATCCAAGGCCGCTTCTCTTAATATACGAGACATTTCTCTGAGAGATAAATGCAAAGTCTTAGGTGCTCCATTCAATGTTTCAAGCAATCCTTCAGGTGTAATGTCTGACATATCATTACTACCAGAATGAAATTATATAGAACTTATTTCATTGGCTTGCTATAAAGGTGCCGACTTTTTCAAAATAGTTAAGGTCTACTTCATACTTCTCAGTATGAAAAAGTATAAATAGTTGGTATGACTTATAAGAGATATGTTAATAAAAAGGACTGTTGGGGAGAAAGGGCAGGTAGTTTTACCTAAGGATATCAGGGACCAGCTGGGCATCAAACCAGGGTCTGAAGTTGTGTTTGATGTCAAGGATGGAGAGGTCAATATAAAACCTAACAAGGAAGTCTCAGGAAAAGTTTTTGTTGAATATTTTTGCAAAACTTCAAAGAAACTAAAGAATGTGCCTACTATTGAAGACTTAAAAAAGACGCTGGAGGAGGAATATGATTTACCTTGACGCTAATGTATTTATTTTTCCTATTCTGACACAAGATACTCGAAAATCCATGGCATGCAAAGAAATTCTTGAAAAAGTTGTGGATGGAAAATTAAATGCCGCCACTTCAGCGCTTACTTGGGATGAAATTGTATGGGCGACTAGAAAATATCTAGGCGCTGCAGATTCTATAGAAGAAGGGAAAAAGTTTATGGAATTCCCAAACCTTAGGCTTATAGAAACTAATGAAAGCACATTAATAATTGCCAATAAGCTAATGGAAAGAAATAAATTGAAACCTAGAGATGCACTACATGCAGCAACCGCTATAGCCAATAATGCAGAGGGAATTATATCCGGTGACTCGGATTTTGACAATGTTAAAGAACTAAAAAGATTTTCTATAGAGAAGTTTGCTAAATATAGTGGAAGACATAGGTATTTGAACAAATAGCATGCCTTTCCCATAAATGATTCAAATGCTAAAATGAAATCCCCTCAGACTACCAACAACTAAAGTTGTGGGTTTCTTGTGGATGTCTTTTTGAATTCTTGCCCTCATCTGCTGGCTAAAGCCGAGCAGTTTTCGGAAGAATTCAAAAATAATCTTTCATCCTTTAAGGCCGAGCTGGCGCATCATTGAAGCCATGTCGCCTCTTTTCAGCTTGTTTGGGTTGAAGTTCTTCATGAGCTTCTTTGTTTTTCCATAATTAGCAAGAAGCTCCCTAACATCTGACTCTCTACAGCCCGAACCCGCAGCTATCCTCCTGATTCTGGAGGAATTTATTATATCAGTATTTGCGCGCTCTTCTGAAGTCATGCTCTGAATAGCATATTTCCATTTTTTCATCTTTTCGGCCTGTGCATCTACATTTCCCGCCTTATTGGCAAGCTTGCCGAAGCCTGCCATCTCTATTATCTGGCTCATGGGACCCATTTTCTGAACGCCTTCTATCTGTTCATAAAAGTCTTCCAGCGTGAAATCGCCTGTGACCATTTTTATTGCTTTTTTCTCGTCTATTGAGGATTTTGCCTTGTCAAGCAAAGTCTCAAGGTCAGGCATTCCCAGTATCCTGGCCATGTATTTTTCAGGATCGTACTGCTGCAAGTCTTCCATGGTTTCGCCGATTGTTATGAATTTGATCTTTGCACCTGTGGCATGGCAGGCCGTAAGTGCGCCGCCACCCCTTGCAGTTGCATCTGTTTTTGTTACTATGACGTCTGTTATGTTCAAGGCGTCATGGAAAGAAGCTGCTTGCTGCTTGGCGGCCTGGCCGATGTCTGACGGTATTACCAGTATTTTTTCATCCGGCTCCAGTATGTGATTAAGGTCTCGTATTTCATCTATCAGGTCTTTTTCAAGGGCATTTCTCCCTGAAGAATCTACAATAATAACGTCAGCCTTTGTCACATGCAAAGCATTTTTCAGGACTTTCCTGGGGTCTTTTTCAAATTTTTCACCGTAAAAAGGCACATCTATTTTTTGTGCCAATTGCTGCAGCTGCTCGTATGCCGCAGGCCTTACAGTGTCGCAACATACTAATGCTGGCTTAAGCCCCTTTTTCTGGTAAAATCTTGCGAGCTTGGCAGACGTGGAAGTTTTGCCAGAACCAAACAAACCGACCATGAGAACCTTTTTTGATTTCAAGGAAACATCGCTCTTCTTCTCGCCCATTATTTTTACAAGCTCATCATAGACCAGTTTTATTATATGCTCCTTTCTTGTCATTGTCTGGGGCAGAGGATCAAACGCATGTTTCCTGATGTTTTCTGTCAGCTGAAGAACCAGCTTCACATCAACATCCGACGACAACAAAGCCCTTTGTATGTCCTTTACAACTTCCTCAACAGCGGCCTTGTCTGCCGCTCCTCTTGTAAGCTTGTCAAACGCTTCCCTTAATTTACTAAGCATACATTTTATTCTCAAAAGAAGGTTTTATAGCTGACCAACTTAGTATTTTGGATGTTATTATAAGTTGGTCACATATAGTGAAGCAAATTATAATAT
>JACQNW010000079.1 GCA_016202845.1 Candidatus Aenigmatarchaeota archaeon | reverse complement strand
GTTCTGACGTTCTGCCTTATAGGCTTATAGCTGACCAACTTAATATTCAGGCATTACACAAATTGGTCACATATAGTAAACCAAGTTATAATATCCTGATTCTTCACTTGGTTCACTATAACTATAAGAAGGCGGAACACACATGCAGGAGTACTGGTACAACACTATGCTTTAATAAGTTGGTGTCATTTTTTATAGCATGAGCATCAAGAGTTTTGTCAGAAGTTTGTTGATAACTGGAAGCGCTGCTGCATTGCTCGCGGGTGCAGAAGCTGGAGCACAGAAATATCATGAGGTGGTTAATGTGCCTCAGCATGTCAGGAAGTGCTCAGAATATCATACAGTTGTAAAAGGTGATAATTTGTGGAGTATAGTAAGAGACTCGCACGGCATTGCAAAAAAGGATGTTGTTACAATTGATTTGATGACTGACCATGCAAAAACCATAAATCCTGACGTTTGCAACTCACGTTCTAGAAACTGCGACCTTATTTATCCCGGACAGACTGTTGAAATTGACGGCTTTAATGAAACATTGCCGGCCCATAACGATGTTGGACCGCTTGTCAAAAATCCTGTTGACGGCCAAAAATATTTTGTCAAAAATTCTGATGATAGCTATGACTTGAAGACTTATAACGCGCAAGCGCATAATTTGCCTGGAAAAAACATAAGAGCTGCTCCTGCAAAGCCATCAACTGCTCCGGTTGAGGAAGAAGATTCTGGATTGCCATATGTCCTGGGCTTGACCGCCTTGGCATTGGCGGGCGTTTCTGCTTATGCAGCCAGATATTTTGGCAGGTCAAGAAAAAAAGCCTCAAAACCATTCCAAGCTACAAGCAAAGGCACAGTGCGCAGTGTGGGCGATACCACTCTTAAGCTTGGACAGTCAGTGCCAGAACCTACAGCGCCTGGTCCAGCAAAACATGAATATGTCAATAAAGTTTTTGTTGAAGGACATGGCGCTATTGGTGAGATGACTTCTGCTGGTCGCAGGTATAGAGCTTTGCCTTCAAGCTCAAAAAAATTAGGTCCGGAACATGGTAATGAAACACAAGTTTTGTCGGCTTATGACTTTGATAAATTTAGAAAGTCAGCTGGAATTAGGGATGACGACCCTGATGACAGTCCGCCTGCCGGTGGCGGAAAATCAGGCAGAAAGGGCTCTGTAAATGCTGACGGAAAGAATAGTACTGGTGGAGCACCAAGCGGAGAACAGGCTTGTTTTTCCGAAGATACTGATTCTACCTACCTTCAAGATCTTATGAATGTAGAGATTCAAGATTCTTTTGATGAGCTAGGCGGCGATACGAGGCTTCTTCAATATATTGGCATTCAGAAGAAAAGGGGAAGAAAGACGGTATTTTACAGCGGGCTTGCCAAGAAGCTTGGAGTTTATGACCAAATTGCAGACATGGCGACAGCGCTTTACAAAACAATGGGTGCCAGCAGTGTGAGGCAGAGACTTTCTGACAGCATTGGCATA
Source organism: Candidatus Aenigmatarchaeota archaeon (assembly GCA_016202845.1). Taxonomy (GTDB): domain Archaea; phylum Aenigmatarchaeota; class Aenigmatarchaeia; order GW2011-AR5; family GW2011-AR5; genus JACQNW01. The sequence continues at coordinate 7,970 of JACQNW010000079.1, read as the reverse complement.
GAAATAAGCGAAAGTTGGATTTATCGCATGGCAAAAGAAAAGCTTTCAAAGACAGAATATAATTCAATAACGAACAAACGCAGCATAATGCCTTATGCAGAAAGGGCTTTGGCAGCTTAGCATAATATTAAAGCATTGCTAGCCTTTTTCTTACCAAGAAAAATGTTACCGTATCCAAAAAGAAATTTAGTCTTATGTCATATTAAAATATCATAGACAAACAAAGCTTATGGTTAATATTGACAAGGACTGGCCTTTTTACTTTTCTGACAATCTGATAAAGGGGGACACAGAATCAAATGTTGCAATATGCTCCCTATGGACTTTGAAGGAAGTTGTGACAAAGAACATTGGCAAAGATAACTTTGTCATTGCAGGCAACCTGTACTATAATGAAGGCATAAACTACCTTCTGCGTTCAGTGCTTTCCAATCCCAATATTCGCTATGTCATTCTTTGCGGCATCGACATAACAAAAAGCGGTGAAATGCTCATCAAGTTAATGGAAGCTGGAATTGATGAAAATCACAGAATATCAGGAATGTCTTTTACATTGGAAAAAGAAATACCGGCTTCTGCCATAGAAGATTTCAGGAAAAATGTAAGGATTATTGACATGCGCGGCACTGTGGATTCTAAAAAAATATTTGAAGCGATAAAATCTTCCCCCAAGCTGCCCGCTTTTGGCGAACCCAAGATTTTTCCAATGCCGCCTGTTGCGGCTGTGGAGACATTAAGTTCTGAGAAGACAGGTTTTATAATAAGAGAAAGAAAGGTTTCCAATGCCTGGTACCAGATATTAAATTTAATCATGAAATTCGGCACTATTAAAAAAAGCCAGCATAGCTCTGACCAAAGAGAGTTGGTAAACCTTGTTGCCATAATTGAAGACGAAGATCCTGACAATCCTGCCATGGAAAAGTGGCTTTGGTTCGGGAAAGATGAACTGGAAAATTATTACCCTCAAATCATGACAGGCAAAATACCTGAAGGCACTGAATACACTTATGGAAATCGTCTTCTAGAATATGATGTTGGGAAAAATCAAGTCGACTACATAATAAATGACCTGCGCCAGACAAAATATTCCCGCAGGGCAATAGCTGTCACATGGCATCATGAGAAAGACATGAAAAGCACAAACCCCCCATGCTGGGTTGTTTTGCAGGCTTTGGTGCAAGATGAAAAGGTTTTTCTCACATGTTATCTTAGAAGCAATGACATGTTCTCCGCATGGCCTTTGAATGCTTTTGGACTGAGAAAAATACAAAAGCATATTTCAGAATCCTTGATGCTTGATATGGGGCCTTTGACAACTATCTCTTGCAGCGCGCACATCTACAAGCATGACTGGAGCAGAGCAAAAGAAATACTTGAAAAGCACAGGCTGCCTGACAGGTTTGTTCCAGACCCAAGAGGGAATTTTGTAATAAAGCTTGACAGGGACAAAAAAGAAATTTTAGTTGACTATTACACTTCTGATATGAATAAGGCCGATACAATGAGATTTAAAATAAATGAAAAAGGCAATACATATATTTCAATCTATAAAAAAATTGTTTCTATGGGGCTTGTTTCACAGCTTACGCATGCTGCTGATCTTGGGGCAGAATTTGCGAAAGCAGAGCTTGCTCTTCGATACGGGCTCAAATATTCGCAGGATGATCCGCTGGTTTTAGAGGAGGATTAAAATGGCTGTTGATTTTATCTTTATTGCAGCATTCTGCCTGATCTTCACAGTTGTTGTAGACCTTTTAATGACAAGAATCACACTGACAGGAATAGATTTTTTATTCTACGCGCCGTGGGCAATAGCTTTGACAAGCCCTGCAAATGCAATAATCTTTGCCATTATCATCACATTTGTTCATGCTGTGATACATTCAAAAATAGCTCCTTATATATTGCTGGCTATACCTTGCCAGATAATATCGGTAATCATCGCCACATTTCTTGGACCCAGCAGCTTTTTCATTGCACTGTTTGCATATCTTGGCTTGGCAACTTTGATAACGCTTTTTGCAAGGGCAATAGGCGGAAGATTCATGGCGTTTTTGATAATCAATCTTGCTTTCAATATCATAGTTTATTCCTTGGGCTTATTTTTGTAGAATTTAAGATTTAGTTTATAATCAATTTGAATGAAACAATATCTTGATGCGCTTGATTACATCCTAAAGAACGGCACAGATAAGCCAAACAGGACTGGCATTGATGCAAGAATTGTTTTTGGCATGCAGATGCGATTCAATATGGCAAACGGCTTTCCTGCTGTCACTACAAAAAAACTTGCCTGGAAAGCTGTCGTTTCTGAGCTGCTTTGGTTTATAGAAGGCTCTGGCAATGAAAGGAGGCTGAGAGAAATCCTTGGTTCTGACAAGACAATATGGACTGCCAATTCTGAGGCTGATTACTGGAAACCAAAGGCAAAATTTCCTGGCGATTTAGGAAGGATATATGGAGTCCAGTGGCGACATTGGCGGGCACATGATGGAATAGAAGTTGACCAAATTGCACGAGCAATAGAAAAAATCAAGAGTGATCCAACAGACAGACGAATCATTGTTACGGCATGGAATCCCGGTGAACTAAGCGAAATGGCCCTGCCACCCTGCCATATATTCAGCCATTTTTTTGTGGCCGATGGAAAACTTTCTTTGCTAATGTACCAAAGGTCATGCGACATGTTCCTTGGCGTACCATTTAACATTGCATCGTATTCCCTGCTCCTGCACATGGTTGCGCAAGTCACAGGATTGCAGCCTGGAGAATTTGTTCACACGCTGGGTGATGCACACATTTACACAAACCACTTTGAACAGGTCAAAGAACAAATGGGCAGAAATCCACTGCCTCTTCCTAAACTGTGGCTTAATCCTGAAATAAAGGACATAAATGGCTTTACAATGAATGACATAAAGCTTGAGAATTACCAGTATCATCCTCCGATAAAGGCGCAGATGGCTGTCTAATAGCCTTTTCTTTTTCGACTTATAAATTTATCTGAAAAGAAAAAACTAGGGAAAAATATTAATTACAAAATGATTTCTATGAGCATCTCGATCATTGCGGCTATCGGAAAGAACAATGTCATAGGCTTTGAGAACAAGCTCCCGTGGAAAATGAAGGCTGACATGAAACGCTTCGTGGAAAAGACCAAAGGCAAAACAGTTGTAATGGGCCGCAAAACTTTTGAATCGATTGGAAAACCGCTAAAATACAGAACTAATATCATACTTACGAGAAATGCAGATTTTGAAGCAGAATTGCGCGGACGCTTTGCGTCGTTGGACCGGTGCACTGTTGCCAATTCCATAGAAGAAGTTTTTGAAATAACAGAAGGACAGGATGAAATAATTATTATAGGCGGCGCATCTTTATACAAGCAATTTCTTCCGCGCGCGCAAAGAATGTACCTTACAATAATAGACTATAATTTTGATGGCGACACTTTTTTCCCTGAATTTGACACTGACCAGTGGATTGAAAAGGAAAAGGAAGCGTATAAAAAGGATTCTGACAATCCATATGATTATACCTTTGTGACGCTGGAGAGGAAATAACAATGACTCATAAACCAAAGCCGCGCAGTTATGAACTTTTGTTCATGGACTGTTCACCTGAAGCAATGAGAAAACGCTTTGAGGCGTATCTTGTATTTGTTAGAAATGGCTCTGTTGGCAGGTATGGCGCAGACCATTATGCAGAAAGGATTTTTAAAGAATATTTCAGTGGCAACAGGGAGCTAAGTATTCAGCTTGGTTACGCGAGGGCCGAAGGGAAAAAAAATAGAATGAGTCCAATAATTGCACCTTTGCAGCTAAACGAAGAGCCAAATCTGCCGGCTGCCTCTGCAAAGCCCGAATGGCCGCCGCGTCTTGACAGGAATTGCATGCAAGACAGTTGATCATATGCACCAAGAAACTTTCAAAAGACGAAATACAGATGAGATATAAAGTTTTGAAATCAAAAAATCGCTGACTGCATCCCGTACTTTGAGTCGTTCAGCTTTTCTATTTCGAAGATTTTTTCCAGGGCAGATTTTTCAGATCCTGACAGGAACTCTGCATTCTTCATCAGCTTGACGTAAACATTGCTCTTTATGTGAGTATAAAGAACATCCCCTTCCTTTATCTGGCGACCTACGGCTGCAGAAGAAATGGAAATGGCAATTTTTTCAGCAGTCTTGGCAGACTCGACATTAATGCCCTGAGACTGGATCTGCTTTACCTGGCCAACAACTTTTCCATCTTCTTTCATCAAATCAACATCAGGCTTGATCAGCCCTTCTGAAACTTCGCAGCCCACTATTGCGGGATTTGATGCGCGGAAAACACAGCCTGGAAGGATCCTGATCACTGCCGGCCTAGGAAGAGAGTCTATTTCTTTTTTCTTTATTGCTTCCTTCTCCTCCTCAAGCCATTTTTCATAGTCTTCGATAAGCTTGTATATGACATCTGATCTAATGATCTTTATCTTGTTGTTCTTTGCCATTAGCTCATTTTCCGGAGAAATGCTTATGTTGAAGCCGACCACAACCTTGTGAATGTTTTCAGGGCTTGCCTCAGCCTCCATTATATCCCGTTTTGATATCCTGCCTATTGTTGCAGACCTAATAGGATGAGCACAAAATATTTTTTTCAGCGCTTCAAGGCTGCCAAGTGTGTCTGCTTTGAGCACCAATCCATCTGCTTCAACCCTGACCTCCACCTCTTCCCTTGCTTGTTCAAGCTCATTCAGCATTTTTTCGGCATCAGCCATATTTTTTGCAGTCCTTATTTCTGCCCCTGCTATGACGTCATCCAGGCCGGCGCCTGAAATCTTGACGCCGGCTGCTGCGACAGCATTGTCAACCTGCAAGAATTTCTTTTCAGTTCTGATATCCCTCATAGGCTGTGGAATCATCAGCGATCGAACTTTTGCTATCATTGGCGGATTTGAAATGATAAGAAAGTCATTCCTGCTGATCTCGCCATCATAAATTATTGCATCCAAAGTTGTACCCATGCCTGTGAATTCTTTCACTTCCAGAACCATGCCAGCGCTGTGATCTGTCTTGACGAGCTCTTTTTTCAAGAACTGCTGCGCCAGCCCTATCAATATTGCCAGGAATTCTGCTATGCCTTCCCCTGTTTTTGTAGACATGGGAACTCCTGCCACTTTTTTGGTAAAATCTGTAATCCTGTCGAATCTTTCCACAGGAATAGAAAAGGCATCAAACTGCTCAACCAGCTTGTAAAAATAAGTTTCGAATTCCCCCTGTGCCTCTGAGGACTGCAGATTATAATCCTGCAAAAATTCTGCATTTTCCATCTTCCATCCTGGTATTCTGTCTATTTTATTCACAGCAACAACAAACGGCGTTTTTGATTCCTTCAGGATCTCAATGCTTTCCTTTGTCTGGGGCATTATGCCTTCCATTATATCAACAACAAGAACAGCAAGATCAGCTATTGCGCCTCCACGATGACGAAGAGTTGAAAAAGCCTCATGCCCTGGAGTGTCTATGAAAAGAAGACCGGGAACTGTAAGGTCAAACCTGAATTTTTTCAGAATGCTGTCGCATATTTCCTTCACAGCTGAAGCAGGTATTTCTGTTGTGCCTATTGCTTGTGTAATCCCTCCAGCTTCCTTTGCAGCTATGGCGGTTTGCCTAATCCTGTCAAGAAGAGATGTTTTTCCATGATCTACATGGCCTAGTACTGCTATGATAGGCTGGCGAAGCATACACAATCATCACCAAACAATTGGACAGTGAATTATATATAGCGTTGAGGCATGACGCAGCATTTTAATCCATTTGGGAAATACTATTCTGCGTCATGAAGGAAAGATCATACGGCTCCGAGGCGGAATATGTTTCTTCGCTTGGAAGCGACGAAGAACTTCCAGAGTACGGGACAAGCTTGCTGACTCCTGACGGCGGAAGATTTTACAAAGACATGGAGTATGGCGAATACTCTACTCCTGAAACACGCACGCCTGGAGAGCTTGTCATAAGGGAGTGGGCAGGGCAGGGTTTTGTGCTCGGACACACGAAGGGGTCTATTTACAAGACTTCAGCCACGCGATTAGTTTACAAAGGCCATGGCGCCGGCCATCAAGAAGAGGTTTCGCACGGGCATCACACAAATTATTCAGTCAGCCTTGGGTATGATGGCAAAGCGATGGAAATTTTTATGCTTGATAGGAATAATCATCCCAGTCATGGCACTGAAGTGCTTGATTTTTTTCTTGCAATATCACCGCCCCTTTACGGGAGCGGCCACATTGATCTGAAGGGAGATTACAGGGTGTCAAAAAGGCATGGTTTTGTGACGCTTGACTCCGGAAGGCGCACCATTAAGGATAGCTCTGTCTTTTACATTAACAGCGGAAAGGGCGGCATTGAAACATGCATAGCTTTCATGAAAGGCTCGCATGGCAAAGAGGACAGGCTGCAGATAGCGGTGCAGGACGCATTGATGTCACAAAGACAGCGGTGCCTGAGCGTAGCCGTGACCTCGCTTGTTCTTGACCTGATAGAGGACGGTTTAGCAGATATACGCGCAGATTATGGAGAAATCCTCAGGATATTTCATGAGCTGCCTTACAGCTATGACAATTTTGGGAGCTTCAAGATGGACGCGATTGTTGATGGCAAAAATACAAAGATGACGCTGCCTGAAGCGCAAATGTATTTCACTGAACGGGCTGCAAGCCGCACCCATAATACGCCTGTCATAAGAAAATGGCAACATCTTGTTGAAGCGCTAAAGTCTGGCGACTACATGGAATTGAGGAGAGAATATGACTGGGCAACAAAGCTTTGGTGGTTTGGCGAAATGAAGGAAAAAAGCAAGCGTGATCCAACAGGGCGCATGCGCGAGCAGGAAATGCTTTACCACAAGCTGGACAGGGAAGGCGAAAGAGAATCGGTTTATGACAAGCTTGCTGATGCCGGATATGTGGATGTAATGTTCAAAAACATGGAGCAGTCTGGAAGCTACCCGCCAAAAAGCAGGGCGCGGGGCAGGGTGCTTGCTGCCAGATACGGCTTAAGGCCTGACTTTGGCTCATGGAGAAAATCTTTGGCAATAGATGCAAAAGCAACCGCAGAAACAAAAAAAATTGAAATGCCGCATCCATGGCCGACCTATGAAACCGAGGTAAAGGATTTTGCTGCTGCAAACAGGCTAAAGCCTGCAGATATACTTGCCCTGCCTTTGGGTGACGAGGCTGAGCAGGAGAATGCTTCACGGGACAGGGAATTGTGGGGTTATGGCTCTGCCTATTAATGCAATTCAGGAAACCACAGCTTGATTTCTGCTCTTGCCTCTTCTGGCGTACCGGAAGCGTGGACTAAATTCTCGATAGACCTGTTTTCAGAATTTGCTTTTTCAGCAGAATCAATGCCAAAATCTCCCCTTATAGTCCCTTTATCAGCCTTGCTTGGGTCAGTGACGCCTGTAATTCTTCTGACTTCCTGCACAGCATTTTTGCCTTCAAGCACGCAAGCAATGGCTTCGCCTGAAGACATGAATCTCAGAAGTCCCTCAAAAAACGGCTTGCCGACATGGGCTGAATAGTGCTTTGTCAGAAGAGACTTGTCTGCATGAAGCTTTTTCTGTGCTACAACTTTGAGACCGGCTTTTGTGTATCTTTCGACTATTTTTTCTGAAAGTTTCCTGCGAACTCCGTCAGGCTTTATTATTATAAGAGTTCTTTCCAGAGCAGTCAGGGAATTTTTAATATTTGTTATATCAGTTTTAAGTTTTGAAAGATCATTCTCCAAGGCTTTCCATACCCTTTCCAAACTTACTCCGTAATATTCATGTATAAGCACATCCCGCATGCCGGCTATTTTTTTCCATGGCACGTTAGGACGCGTACTCTTTATAGTGCCTGGCATGTTCTTTACAGCTTCTCCAATGATTTCCAAATTTCTTATAACAGCATCAGCAACCATAGGATTTTTTGAAAAATCTTTG
>JACQNW010000082.1 GCA_016202845.1 Candidatus Aenigmatarchaeota archaeon | reverse complement strand
TAAAGAGCAGTTCTGACGTTCTGCCTTATAGGCTTAAGAAGGCGGATCACACATGCGGGAGTACTGCAGTCTGGTTAACTATAAGAACATTGTAAATCATATGTAATGAATGCCTTTTGATTCTAACCTAATAAGACGTTATTTGTTGATAAATGCAACCCAGCATGGAGGGACTGTCCAAACAAAAAGCGTGCTTGGAATGGTGTTAGCCGACAAGCCCGAATTAAGGGCGGAAGTTTTGCAGCTTAAAGGCGAGATAGACAAGGTCGCTTATGAAATCAACAATATGTCGATAAACGAACAGAAAAAAGAGCTTGACAAACTTGGGGGCTTCACGCCGGCTGCAAAGCAGGAAAAGAAAGGATTGCCAGAACTTGACCTTGGAAGAGAGGGGTTTGTCGTAAGATTTGCGCCTAATCCAGATGGCGCACTGCATTTAGGAAATGCACGACCTGCCGTTTTATGCGATGAATACGCAAAAAAATACAAGGGCAAGATGATACTCAGGTTTGATGATACAGATCCTAAGATAAAAAAGCCGGAAAAAATCTACTACAAATGGGTAAGGGAAGACTTGAAATGGCTTGGCGTTAAAATTTACAAAGAAGTTATTTCTTCCAAGAGGCTGAAGATTTACTACAAATATGCAGAAGATCTTGTAAAAATGGGCAAAGCTTATGTGTGCACCTGCAGTGAAACCTGGAAGAAGCTGGTAAATGCAGGCAAGGCGTGCCCTTGCAGAAACCTTGATGTCAAAAGCCAGCAGAAAAGATGGAAAATGATGCTCAGCCATAAATACAAAGAAGGTCAGGCTGTATTAAGGATAAAAACAGACCTTGATGCGAAGAATCCTGCTGTAAGGGAATGGCCTGCGATGAGAATAGTTGACAAGCCAAAACATCCGCTGAGCAAGGCTAATCTTTGGCCATTGTACAACTTTGCATCTGCTATAGACGATCATCTGCTTAATGTTACTCATATTTTCAGGGGACAAGAGCACAGCACAAACGAAACAAAACAAAGATATGTTTACCAATATTTCAGGTGGAACTATCCGACTGTTGTCACGCTTGGAAGATTTTCAATGTCTGATATGGTGCTGAGCAAGAGCACTATACGGGAAGGAATTGAAAAGAAGCAGTTTGGCGGGTGGGATGCGCCGAGCTTGGGCACATTGAAAGCTTTGAGACGAAGAGGTTTTCAGCCCCAGGCTTTGAGAAATATTATAATAGACATAGGACCGAAGCCATCGGATGTTACAATAAGCTTTGAGAACCTGGCTTCCTACAACAGGAAAACCGTGGATAGCGATGCCAACAGATTTTTCTTTGTAGAACAGCCGAAGAAGATTACACTGAAGGGCATGAAAGTCAAGAAAGTCAAGGTGCCTTTACATCCAGAACGCGAGAGAGGTTTCAGGAACCTGGATATTTCAAACGGCGTTTACATAGAACAGGCTGATTTTGACCAGTACAAGGGCCTTGAGGTAAGGCTGAAGAACTTGTGCAATGTCAGGCTAGGGGAGACTTCTGTTTACACGAGCGAAGATGTTAAACCCATTCCAAAAATACAATGGGTTCCTATGAAGCACATACAAGTCAGGGTTCTTGTACCTGGAAGAATTGTAAACGGCATTGCAGAGATGGACATAACAAAAGCGAAAGCGGGAGACGTTGTGCAATTTGAAAGATTCGGCTTTGTTAGTGTGGAAAAAGTGACGCCAAAGAATGTTGTTGTTGTTTTTGGACATAAATGAGCCTTTTCTTTCTAAAGTGTATTGACGCCTAAGGGCGTCGGTTCGTTCAGAAAACCCTCTGGAAAAGAAAGTCAGATAACTATAATTCCCAAAAAAGAAATTTTTAACATATTATAAATCTTGTGATTAACTATTTCTATGTCTAATTCAGATTTCATGAATGTTGCCCTGGAAGCAATAGAGGCAGCCGGCAGGATTTTAATAGAAAATTATGGCCGCATACAAGTCAAAGAAAAAGAGAACTGGCACGAGCTTGTGACAAAAACTGACATTGACGCAAACATGTATATACTTGATATTCTGAAGAAAAATTTTCCTGACCATAGCATTGTTACAGAGGAGGCCCCTAAGGTAGAAAAGCATTCTGAATACACATGGTATGTAGATCCATTGGATGGCACAACGAATTACACTTTGCAAATACCATTTGTGTGCTCTGCAATAGGGTTGGCAAAAAATAATATGCCTATTCTTGGTGTTGTTTTCAACCCTTTGACGTCTGAGATATTCACAGGAGAAAAAGGAAAAGGAGCTTTTTTGAACAACAAGCCAATTCACGTGTCAGACAATTCTGACATAAAGAAAACTTTGGTAAACTATTGCCATGTCAGCAAGCAAAAAGATGTTTCACTAATGACAAAACTCTATCCTGTGTTCAAGTCAGAATCAAGAGATTTTCGCCGTTTAGCATCTGGAAACCTGGATTTTTGCTGGATTGCCTGCGGAAGGAATGATGTTTATTTTAGGACTTCTCCAATACTCTGGGACGTTATTCCTGGATTAGTAATAGCAACAGAAGCTGGCGCTAAGACAACAGACTGGAATAACAAAGAGTGGACTTTTGAATCAGATACACTCCTGACAACAAATGGAAAATTGCACTATAAAGTCATGGGAATGATCAAGGAGAATCTTCATGAATGAATATTCCATATGGCTGGTGCCTGCTGAACCATGGCTTGACAAGTTTAGAAGCATCATAAGAAATATAGCCAAAGAAAATAATACATTCTCATTCGAACCTCACATCACAATACTTGTAAAGAATGATGAGGAAAGCAAGATGGTGGATGTTGTTCAGGCATTAGCAAAAAAAACAAACAAACCAACGGTAAAATTTACTGATATTGGCTATGAAGACACTTATTTTCGGGCAATTTATCTAAGAGCCCAAAGGCAAAACATTCTTGACATTAATACAATGGCTAGAAAAATTGCCGGTATGTTTGCAGATCCCCAATATATGCCGCATCTTAGCTTGCTTTATGGCAATTTGGACGGAAAAACAAAGGAAACCATAATAAAGAACCTTGGTCTAAAGCTTTCAATGGAAGTTGTGTTTGACAAATTATCGTTATGGCGTACTGGTTATGATATTACAGTTGATAAGTGGAAAAAGGTGGCTGATATTTCATGTCAAAAATAATACTGACAGGCGGCAAGTTCAACAAGATACATCCGGGCCATATAGAGTTTTTGAAATATGCAAAAAATCTAGGCAGGCTTACCGTAGTTCTTGCCAATGACAATAACAATGACAGGCCTTATGCAATTCCTGCAAAGGAAAGAAAAGAAAGGCTTGAAAGGCTGCAGCTTGCCGATGAGATTGTCTTTGGAGATCCCAAGGATTTTTTTGCTGTTGTTGAAAAGTACAATCCTGATATAATTGTTGTAGGATACGACCAGAAACTGCCTGTACAAGTTGAAGAAAGGCTGAAAAGTTACAAGAAGAAGATAAAGATTGTAAAGGCAGAAAAATACGGCGACTACAGGAGCTCTACGTGGAAAGATTGATGCCTACGATACCGGTTCGCTTAGACTCAGAAGCATTTCCATTATTTCTTCTGCCAATGCTTCATTCGCTGCTACAAAGCCGACAGCTCGCTTAGAAGGGTCATAGTGTCTTGGCTCTAGCCTGCTTATGGGAAATACTTTGCCTTCTTTATCCATCTCATAGAAAAGAACACTCCCGCCTGCTTCTTCGACAAAAAGCTTTCCGGCAGCCCAGTCCCACGGGGAATGCAATGGCTGTATGATGGCGTCGGCATTGCCTGCCGCTACAAGAGACATGCCCAAAGCGCACGAATTGACAAGGTTTGTTGTCCTTATCTGGTTTCCCAAATGAGTGAACATTTTGCTGTGGACAGGGTAATTTTTCAGGGCGACATCAGGGCCATAGAGCACATAGCAGTCTTGCAATTTCCTGTCAGCCACCTGCAATTTTGCTTCTTTGCCATTTGCTTTTCTGAAAGCCCCTTCTCCCTGGGAAGCAAAAAATAGCGTCCCGTTTTCTATCTTTGGCGCAAAAACTGCTCCTGCTTTGTGAACCATATTTTCCAGGAAGCCTATGGAAACCGACCATTCATAGTGGCCTGCGCTGAAAGAGCTGGATCCGTCAAGCTCATCTATGATGTAAACTTTTGATGATTTTATTTTGCCGATATTTTCTCCTGTAAGCATTCTTTTTTTCAGTTCTTCCCCAACATGCTCTTCTGTTATGAAAAACGATTCTTTGTCCGGCTGCAGCGCTTTCAGCGCAGCGGACTGCGACATGAAGTCGGCATCTGTGACAATCGCGTGATGACCTACGTATTCATCTGCTTTCTGCATGGCCTCGCCGGACTTGTAGTTTTCAACTGCTTTCCCGCCTGCTATAGCGGCTTCAATGCACAGTTCCAGATGGTCCATAGAACTTATTGAAAGGAAAAGATTAAAGAGGCTTGGGATTCAAACATCCACCGTCTGCCCCCAGCTCATAATACACAATGGAAGACGGAACAAACGGGATTTCTTCAAAATAATTTCTCAAATATGCCAGCAAATCTTCACTTTTAGGTATGTCATCCAATACTCTTCCTATTGTCATGTGAGGCTCAAACTCATCAAATGCTTCGGGAAAGCCATAAAGCTCCACCGCCCTTTCTTTGGCCGGCGGAAGCCTGATTTTATTTCTTTCCCATATTGTTGGGATGGCTTTCAATCTTTTCCCAGAAACAGCCTTGATTACATCAATTTGCAGTGCTTCAAGCATTGGATTTTTCTGATAGCTGACAAATATGTAATTATTTGGCGTAATAACAAGCCCTTTGGCATTTATTCTCATGGCAGAAATGTCAGGGTGCAAATTTCCCAGAAAACTTTTAAGCGTTTCGTAGCCTGGAAAAGTTGCCTGGTAGAGTGTCATGTGCGGGTGATAAACATCTCCCAAAGAATACGATGTCTGATGTCTCTGTTGCAGTGCGCGGCTCAATCTTACAGCCACCTGTTTTGTCGCTTCATCAGGCAATAATGCTATTCCAATGTCTATTGACATGAAAATCAGCCTTCAAGAACTACCCTGTCATCTGCCGGCACTGTGTCCATTCCCCTTTCAGCATAGTTTATAGTGTAGTTCTCGAATGGATACTTCGTCCTGTTGTCAAACAAGAACCTGTGAGGAATTCCTGGCATCGGAAGCAGTACATCGCCTTGCTTTAATTCTAAAACTTCTCCCGGATAAATTGTTGGCAGTGAAGATTTCTGATTTGTTGCCGAATATGTGTCAGAGCCTTCAGGCACGCCTACAAAAAGCCTTGCTGTTCCTGACAGTCCAATGTAAGGTTCCATGACGTTTGTGTGCCTGTGCAGAAGTTCTCCTTTTCTTGGCTCTCTCATTTCTCCGTATGCAAACATGAATTTAGGAGAGCCGTTGAAAGGACCTGCAAGCCAGCCAGGCAGCCTGTAGGCGCAAAAGTCCGGGAATAGCAGTCCGCCGGGAAATTTAATCAACCTGTCGCCGCGCTCCATTTGTACCCAGTCTGATTTTGCAGCTTCTTTTCCAAGCTTCTGCTTCTCGCCATCAGGAAGCTGAACAAAATCATTTTTCATTGGGAGGTCATAATAGCTGTCAGGCGTTTGTAGCATTTCAAAGGAGTGATAAAGCGCGCCGTCCACCATCCTGACAGAGTGCGGCACGCCAGGATGAATTTTTACCAGGCATACGCCTTCTGTTTCTATCTCGTGAACGCCTGATTTGTATGTCCTAAAGCCTGTGACTTTGCCTTCGACCTTAAATGGTATTGTTATGTCAAGAGGCCCTGTACGGACAACACTTCTGCCATTGCGTGGAAGCGCATAATAAACAAGGTTTGTTTTTTGTTCATCGCTATGACGTCCTTTATATGTAAAAACATGAGCTCGTGCCTTGAACCAAGAAACATACACGTCGCTCCTTAATGCAGGAAAGTCCATTTCCTGGCCGTCTTCTCCAAGCCTGCCCTGGATGACATAATCTGATAAGTTTGACATCTTTTGCTTTTAACCAAAGCTTTCTTAAGCCTTTGCCTGTGTTTATTTTACCAGCGCTCCTAGACTCATTTTCAGGTTTTCAATGATAAGATGCCATTCTGGCCGCAAGCTTACGGGTATATAGTTGTTTGTCAGGGCTGCGATCTCCCTGACGTTCAGCTTGTCCAGCTTTTCTATGCATTCCTGCACAACCTGTTTTGTTTTTTTCCTGCTTTTTTGGCTTTTGAGCAGCATGCCAAGGATGATTATTGTTTTTTCTTTGTTTGCTTTATCTATGAAGTTTGCAAGATCGAAAATATCCTTGCCTTCTGTACGATTATGCAAGGCCAGCAGTTTTCTTGCAGCAAGGTCTTCAAGGCTGTAAACAGGAATGTTTGCAACTACAATGCCTGAAATTTCAGAAACCGCTGATTTTTTCTCGACATTCCCTATAGTTTTTGAGAATGAAAGATTGAATTCTGCCCTTACAACGTCTTTTTTTTCCATTTCATTTTTGAAATAACAGTCGAAGCGAAGCCTGTTGCGGAAAAGCCGAGATTTCTCTATTTTGTAGCCCTCTATTTTCATCAGCTTTTCCAAATTGATTATTT
>JACQNW010000081.1 GCA_016202845.1 Candidatus Aenigmatarchaeota archaeon | reverse complement strand
TTCCTGAAAGCAATTCCTTGGACAGTTGATGATTTTACAGTAAACAGATATTTTCATACTTTAGAAATGTTTCAAAGAAAAGTTGAAAGAAAAGGCAGGCTCGAATTTAAAACAGGAAGATTTCTGATTTTGGCAAAAAATCAAAAATGAATATTATTTTCTTTTCCTGAGGGTCTTCTTTATTGAAAAGCTATGAAAGAAAATGTTATGAGCACAAGCCCCAGCCGCATTCTGTGCAGGAGACGCAGCCTTCTTTCAAGACAGTAGATGAGTCGCATGACGGGCAGTTCTTGATGTCTGTTTTGTGTGAAGGTAAGTTGTCGTACTCCATGTTATTAGGTTCAAACTTACCCAAATCATTGCCTTCTATTGTTGGATTAGTAAATGATTCAACTTCATCTGCAGGTACAGATCCATTGCCGTTTGACGAAAGTTTTCTGCTCACATCGTCTATTTCTGCTATCATTGTTGATGTTTCAGTATGCCCTTTTGTCGTGGCAGCAGCTTTTGCATGTTGCAAAGGCGTCTCTACCTTAATTTCTTTCTTTGGTGGAGCCACAAGAACCTGATCCTGGATTGAGCTGTCTCTGAAAACAGTGCATCCTTTGCAGCCAAGCTTATGAGCAAGCAAATAACTCTCTCTCATATATTCCACTGTTGCAGATGCAGGGAAATTATTTGTCTTTGAAATGCTGCTGTCTGTCCATCGCTGGAATGCGGCCAGGGCCCTGATGTGATCTTCAGGTGTTATGTCATTGGCTGTAACAAAAATGCTTTTCATGTGTTCTGATAAATAAGGAATAGTTTGAACAGTGCCACCGTGAGTAGCAATGTCTTCCATTAGCTGTGTATCCAGAAGACCCTCTCTTTGCATGACCCTTTCAAATGCAGGGTCAACGTAAAAGAAGCTGCCAACCTTGACGTTCTTCTCAAAGCATATGCTGTAAACAGGTTCTATGCCGCTGCTGCACCCAGCTATCATTGATATGCTGCCTGTTGGCGCAATGACTGTTGTAAATCCGTTTCTCATACCTATAGTTTTTGCTTTCTCGGCAATTTCATCCCAGTCAAAATGCCACGAGCTTCTGTCGTTGAAGCCTGAAAATGGCATTCTGCCTTCAGGATAGAATGATTTGTCATAATACAACATGCTTCCTCTTTCTTTTGCAAGCTCTATGGCCTCTACCTTTGACCAGTAATTAATAAATTCCATCAATCTCTCCATGAAATTTCTGCCTTCATCAGTATTGTAAGGTATCCCCATTTCATATAACAAGTCTCCTACGCCCATTATTCCTAATCCTGTTTTCCTTGTTGCAAGGGTCATTTCTTCTATCTGCTTAAGAGGGAATTTGTTTACATCGATAACATTGTCAAGAAATTTTTCGCCCAACATGATAGTTTTCTTCATGTCATCCCAGTCTATACTCCCGTCTTCCTGGGCAAACGCCCAGACATTTACACTTCCAAGATTGCACGACTCGTTCCCGTAAAGCAACACTTCACCGCATGGATTTGTGGTTACAACAGGTCCTAAGTGTTTTAGAAAAGGATTGTATTTGTTGATATTGTCAAAGAAAAGCACTCCAGGCTCTGCAGACTCCCATGCCTGGTAAACTACCTTGTCAAATAATTTTTTAGGATCAGCATATTTTACAATTTTGCCAGACCTGGGATTTACCAATGGGTAAGGCTCATTTTTCTCATAATAGTCCCAGAAATCCGACATTATCAATATTGATATATTGAAGTTTCTCAGCGCTTTATTTCCTTCTTTTGCTGTTATGAACTTTTCAATATCAGGATGGTTGCTGTTCATTATGCCCATGTTTGCTCCTCGCCTTATTCCGCCCTGCTTTATTACTTCAGTCATTGTGTCAAAGAGTTTCATGAAAGTTATAGGGCCTGAAGCAACACCACAAGTGCTGCGTACAAAGTCGCCGTCAGGCCTTAGTTTTGAAAAATTATATCCCATGCCTCCACCAGCCTTGAAGACAATGGATGTCTGTTTAAGTTTCTCCATGATATCGTCTATACTGTCTTCAATATCGATTACAAAGCACGCGGACCCCATGCCCAATACACTGCCAAAGTTTGCTATAGCTGGCGTATTCGGCATGAACTTGCGGTGCGTCATTATGTCGTAGAAATCTTGGATATTTTTCTCGTAAGAATCAAATTCCTTGTTCAATAGCATTCTAAGCAGCTCACCCCATGAAATCTTCATTCTGCCTTCTCTGTTAGATCTGTCGTACATTCTTTTAACAGCTTCCAAATGATGCATGTTAAGAATAAATTTGCCTATGGTAATTTTCTTGTCATAAAACATGTGGTCAAAATATTCATACTCATGTTCTGGACACCCGCCTTCCTTTTCATGAATGCGCTTGTCATACATTAAATCAGGCAATGACCCATGAGTCGCCACTCTTGTGAAAAGCTGCTTTGGCGTTTCTATGAGCTTGCCGTTCTCATCCTTCCTGAGATATCTTGCCTTCAATACGCGAAGTGCATTGGGGTCAAACCTTTTGTCAACCTCGTCTATTTCTTCCTTTTCTAATATAAGCATTTTTTCCTGGCGCATCTCTGCGCGCTTCTGCCGGTATAAAATATAAGCCTTTGCTGTTTTTGCATGGCCGCCTTCTATCAGTACCTTTTCAACAGCGTCCTGGATCTCCTCCACTGTTGGCGAAGGCTTATTCTCTCCTTTTAAGATTTCAACAACCTTGCTGCTGAGCTCTTCTGCAAGTTTTTTGTCTGTCCCGCCGACTGCGCATGCCGCCTTGAAAATTGCGCCAGTTATTTTGTCCCTCTCGAATTTTACAACACTTCCGTCCCTTTTTTTTACCTCAAGAATCATCGACACTTCATTTTTCATTAGAATTCACCAACCAAAAAATTTTCCAAATTATCTATGCTTTCAGGAAACTCACCCCAGCTTATTGAAAATTAAATCTAAAAAGAAAGTATACTTAATGTAGCGCAAGACTATATAAATAATTTCTGTTGTAAGAAAAATATTCTGCAAGATTGAAATGACTAGAAAGCAGTTACAAGTTTTGCCTATTTTTTTCTTTCGGAGCGTGTTGACGTCTTTGGCGTCGGTTCGCCAGTATCATTTTTGCCTGGTAAATTACAAGAAATGCCACAGCAGATATCGCAATAATTGCTATTGCAATGGCAGATGCGCCTGTCTGGGGAAGGAATTCTATAGGCATTGTAATAACATCAATCAGCTTTCTTTAATATGCAATGCAAACCCGTGGAACTTTCCCCTTCTATCCTGCATTTCAGGCATTTTGTGCGCAGATAATGTTTTTGTCATTAGTTTCATATTTAAACACCCAAGTTTTTTAAAAGCCCAGAATAAAGCCATTTATAGTTAACCAAGTAA